>NZ_JAAXOY010000042.1 GCF_012396155.1 Cellulomonas septica
CGATCCCGACCGCGACCGGCGCGGGTCCCGCGGGCCGCACGCGCGCGACGAGTCCGGCGAGGACGGCGGCCGCATCCCGCGGCGACGGGGTCGGCGCGGACGCGACCGCGAGCAGCCGCGGCACGGTGACGTCGACGAGCGCGACCTTGGTGTTGGTGGTCCCGACGTCCACCCCGAGCGCGGTCAGCACCCGGCCATCCTCACCGATCCGGGCCCTCGGGTCAGGAGCAGGGGCGCCAGAGGACCAGGGCGCCGGTGTCCTCACGGGGGCGGCGGCGGGTCTCGCGGACCGTGCGCTGGACGGCGACGACGTCGCCGCGCGGGTCTGCGGTGAAGACGCGTCGGCCGGGCTCGACGAACGCGCGCAGGTACTCGACCTGGCGGCGCAGCCCGTCGACCTCGGCCTCGAGCTCGAGGATGCGCTTGATCCCGGCGAGGTTGACGCCCTCGTCCTGGGACAGCCGCTGCACCTCGCGCAGCGTCGCGATGTCGCGCAGCGAGTACCGCCGGCCGCGACCGCTGGTCCGGCCCGGCGACACCAGGCCGAGCCGGTCGTACTGGCGGAGCGTCTGCGGGTGCATGCCCGCGAGCTCGGCGGCGACCGAGATCACGTAGACCTTCGCGTCGTCCGACACCACGTCACCTCACCACCTTCCCCGCCTCGTGCGGCACCCGTGCGTCAGGGGTGCCGGGCGGCTCGTCGCGCGCCCGGCACCCCGTCGGCTCACTTCCTCGCGGCGTCGAGCAGGTCGGCACGGACGTCCTCGCCGGACGTCGCGATGCCGAACGCCTGCACCGCCTCGCGCGCCGCGGCGGACAGCCGCTGCGGCACGACGACCTGCACGGTGACGAGCAGGTCGCCCACGCCCTTCGGCGTGGTGATGCCCTTGCCCTTGACCCGCAGGACCCGCCCCGACGGCGTGCCCTCGGGCACGCGGACCTTGACGGTCCCGCCGTCGAGCGTCGGCACCTCGATCGTCGCGCCGAGCGCGGCCTCGTCGAACGCGACGGGCACGGTCACCCGCAGGTTCGGGCCGTCGGAGGAGAAGACCGGGTGCGGCGTGACGTGCACGGTCACGACGAGGTCGCCGGGCGGACCGCCCGACTCACCGGGACGCCCCTTGCGGGGCAGCCGGATCTTCTGGCCGTCGCGCACGCCCGCGGGGATGCGGGCGGTGAACGAGCGGCCCTCGACGGTGAGCCCGACGGTCGACCCCTCGGTGGCCTGGCGGAACGGCAGCGTGACCTCGGCGGCCAGGTCGGCCCCCTGCTGCGGTCCGCGAGCGCCGCCGAAGCCGCCCTGGTTGAACAGGCCGCCCAGGAGGTCCTCGAACCCGGCCCCACCGGCACCGCCGGCACCCGGGGACGTCGAGTAGCGGACACGCCCGCCGGGACCGTTGGCCCCGCCGAACATGCCGCCGAACAGGTCCTCGAAGCCCGCGTTGCCGCCGCCGCGACCACCCGCCGTGAAGCGGGCGCCGCCCGCCATGGCGCGCAGCTGGTCGTACTGCTGGCGCTGCTCGGTGTCGGAGAGGACCGCGTAGGCCTCGCCGATCTCCTTGAACTTCGCCTCCGCGACCGCGTCCCCCGGGTTGTGGTCCGGGTGCATGCTGCGCGCGAGCTTGCGGTACGCCTTCTTGATGGTCGCGGCGTCGGCGTCCTTGGGGACGCCGAGAACCGCGTAGAAGTCCTTCTCGAGCCAGTCCTGCCCGGTCACGGCGCCTCCCTCCTGGTGGTGATGATCGTCAGCCCTCCGGGTCCACGACCGCCACGCGGGCGGCACGCAGGATGCGGTCGGCCGTGCGGTAGCCGTGCTGGAGCACCATCTGGACGGTGGGCTCCGTGACCTCCGCGGAGTGCGAGTGCATGAGCGCCTCGTGCACCGCGGGGTCGAAGGCCTCGCCGGCCTGACCGTACTGCTCGACGCCGACCCGCTGGAGCGTCGCGGTGAGCTTCTCCGCGATCGACGCGAACGGGCCGGTCAGGTCGCCGTGCTGGCGGGCCAGCTCGATGTCGTCGAGCACGGGGATGAGCGCCTCCGCGAGCGACGCGACGCCACGGTCGTGGGCGGCCAGGACCTCGGCCTTGGACCGCTTCACGTACGCGGAGTACTGCTGCTCGAGGTTGTAGTGCGCCGCCTGCGCGCGCTGCAGCTCCTCGAGCCGCTCGGCCGCGAGCTTCTGGGACTCGATCAGGCCCTCCAGGACCACCTCCTCCTCCGCCCCCTGGGCGATGGACTCCGCGTCGGCGAGCACCTGCTCCTCCGGCGTCGGCTGGCGCACCTCGCCCGTCTCCGGGTCGATGCGCCGCTTGTCGGTGAACCGGGGCGTCCCCTCGGCGGGGTCGGGCTGACCCGACCCCGCCTCCGGACGGTCGTTCTCGCTCGTCACTTCTTGTCGTCCTCGTCGTCGACGATCTCGGCGTCGACGACGTCCTCGTCGGAGGTCGTCGACTCACCCGGGTTGTCCGACGCGCCGGCCGCGTCGGCCGGGGCCGACTGCTGCTGGGAGTAGATCGCCTCGCCGATGCGCTGGCTGACGGTCGCGAGGTGCTGCGTCTTCGCCGTGACGGCCTCGACGTCGGTGCCCTCGAGGGCCGTCTTGAGCTCGCCGACGGCGGCCTGGACGTCGGTCTTGACGTCGTCGGGCAGCTTGTCGGCGTTGTCGACGAGGAGCTTCTCGGTCGAGTAGACGAGCTGCTCGGCGGAGTTGCGGGCCTCGGCTTCCTCGCGGCGCTTGTGGTCCTCGGCCGCGTGCTCCTCGGCCTCCTTCACCATGCGGTCGATGTCCTCCTTGGGGAGGGCCGACCCGCCGGTGATCGTCATCGACTGCTCCTTGCCCGTGCCGCGGTCCTTGGCGGACACGTGCACGATGCCGTTCGCGTCGATGTCGAAGGTGACCTCGATCTGCGGCACGCCGCGCGGCGCCGGCGCGATGCCGGTGAGCTCGAACGTGCCGAGCGGCTTGTTGTCCCGCGCGAACTCGCGCTCGCCCTGGAACACCTGGATGAGGACCGACGGCTGGTTGTCCTCGGCCGTCGAGAAGATCTCCGAGCGCTTGGTCGGGATGGCCGTGTTGCGCTCGATGAGCTTCGTCATGACGCCGCCCTTGGTCTCGATGCCGAGCGACAGCGGGGTGACGTCGATGAGCAGGACGTCCTTGCGGTCGCCCTTCATGACACCGGCCTGCAGCGCGGCACCGACCGCGACGACCTCGTCCGGGTTGACGCCCTTGTTGGGCTCCTGCCCGCCCGTGAGCTCCTTGACGACCTCGGTCACCGCGGGCATGCGGGTCGAGCCGCCGACGAGCACGACGTGGTCGATCTGGTCGAGCTTGATGCCCGCGTCGCGGATGACCGCGTGGAACGGGGCCTTGGTGCGGTCGATCAGGTCCTGCGTCATCTGCTGGAACTGCGCGCGCGTGAGCTTGGTGTCCAGGTGGACCGGGCCGTTCTCGCTCATGCTCAGGTACTGCAGCGAGATGTTGGTCGCCGTCGCGGACGACAGCTCCTTCTTGGCCTGCTCCGCCGCCTCGCGCAGACGCTGCAGCGCGATCTTGTCCTTCGACAGGTCGACGCCCGTCGTGTTCTTCACCTCGGAGACGAGGTGGTCGACGATGCGCTGGTCCCAGTCGTCGCCGCCGAGGCGGTTGTCGCCGGACGTCGCGCGGACCTCGATCGTCGAGAACCCGTCGTCGTCCTTGCCCACCTCGAGGAGGGACACGTCGAACGTGCCGCCACCGAGGTCGAAGACGAGGATGAGCTCGTCCTCCTTGCCCTTCTCGAGGCCGTAGGCCAGGGCCGCCGCGGTGGGCTCGTTGATGATGCGCAGGACGTTGAGGCCCGCGATGGTGCCCGCGTCCTTCGTCGCCTGACGCTCGGCGTCGTTGAAGTACGCCGGGACCGTGATGACCGCGTCAGTGACGGGCTCGCCCAGGTACGCCTCGGCGTCACGCTTGAGCTTGGAGAGCACGCGCGCGGAGATCTCCTGCGCCGTGTACTTCTTGTCGTCGATCGCGACGGACCAGTCCGTGCCCATGTGGCGCTTGACGGACGTGATGGTCCGGTCGACGTTCGTGACGGCCTGGCGCTTGGCGATCTCGCCGACCAGCACCTCGCCCGTCTTGGAGAACGCGACGACGGACGGCGTCGTGCGCGACCCCTCCGCGTTGGCGATGACCGTGGGCTCGCCACCCTCGAGGACCGAGACGACGGAGTTCGTCGTGCCGAGGTCGATGCCGACTGCTCGTGCCATGTGTGGTGCCTTCCTTCTGCTGTCCGGGTCTGCGGGGCCCTGGTCGCGGTGCTGCGAGCGGGCCACTCTTGAGTCCGCCGGGCTCAAGTCTGCGTCGCGGGTGTCGGCGACGCAACCTCGGACCGTCGAACTTGAGTCTGATTGGCTCAACTCTCGGCCTCCGTCATCTGTTCCCGGGTGCCGAGTGCCACCGGGTGCAGCCGAGCTGTGCGTGGGTTCGCACTCGATGTGGCGAACTTCGCGTTCGACTGTCGGAGTACTGGCGAATCTCGCGTTCGACTGTCGGACCGGGATGATTCGCGGCTGTCCCGCCCGTCCGGTCGGCCGTCCGCGGCTTCCCGGCATCATGGATCCAGGACCTCAAGCGCGTCGTCGCCCTGGTCGAGACCGGAGCTCCCGTGACACCCGTCGACAGCCGCGAGGCCTACGAGCGCGGGCAGGCACTGGTGCGCGAAGAGGCTGCGATGCTCTCATCCCACTTGATCTGCCACTCCGCAGCGGAGGGGTACTTCGTGCCCGTCGACCTGAGTGGTCCGGTCATCCTTCCTGACGGGTCGGGGGTCGCCGGCGGTGGGGTCGTCGGCTCGAGCCACGGCCTCCTCCGGGAGCTCCAGCGGTGCGCCGGCAGCCTGGACATCGCTCTCGACGACGACGGGACGCTCGTCGACGCCGAGGCAGCACGCGTCGCGGCCCGGCCGGACGACCACCCCGCCGTCGAGTCCGTCGTGTGGCTCGCCCTGCACGAGGCGTGCCGGGCCAGCATCGCGAGCGGTCACGCAGTGGTGCTGACCTAACCGGCACTGTTCGGGTCGAGCCTGGATTACCAATGATTGCAGGGGGAGCCCGCGAGCGACGGTCGCCGTCCTCAGGCTCGCGACGCTGACGATAGGTCGACTGGCTGAACAACCGGCGCCTGCACGCCGAACTCGCCGACATCGACGCGCCGAGCACGAGTACAAGCACAGGCGTCAACAGCTCGCCGCCGAGACGGTCAACACCGCACGACCGAGCCTGCCCCGAAGCCCGGGCGGCTCCGTTCACCGTCGGGGTTGCGCTCGGCAAGGCGCTGGTCGGCGTCGTCGGCTACCAGCACCGATGCTGACGGCGTTGAGGCGCTGACCTGGGCAGGGCTCGGGTTCGGACTGCCCCTGACGTCTCGGGTCGGGTCGGCGGGACTCGACCGCTACGCCGGACGCCGTGACGCGACGACGGGCATGCGGACGCACGCGAAGACTGCCAGGGCGGCTGCGCCTACGACGAGCACCACAAACACGGGATAACTGAGATCGCCGACCGAGAGAACGAATCGCAGGACCACTCCGGTCACGCCGGCGATGAAAGCAGCCACGCAACCCCACGTGTCGTTTCGCCGAAAGAAGATCGCAAAACTCACGACCGCTGGTACCACCAAGGGCCCGGCGACGAAGAGCATCGGCATCAGCGCGAAAGCCACCACCATTCCCACGCCGGCACCGAGGGCGTGGACGGCAGTCCGCACCGGACCGAGGTGGCGCTGCACGGCGTTGACGATCACGACCGTGATCGTGATGACGACCGATCCCACGATCAGGAGGACACCCGGCCCGCGGGCGAAGATGGTCGCGGCGGCGGCTACCACGCCGGCGACGAGCGCCCAGGCGATCGGGGCGCGGCTCGGCGGCGCGACGCGTCCGGTGGGCTGCGGGAAGGAGCGCGGCATCGGCACGCGCGCAATAGTGGCACAAGTCGGGCGGACGTCACTAGTCCCGAACGCGACGAGTCAATGCAAAAGCAACGAGAGCAATTAGACTCATCACCGATGCCCGTTCTGCTACGGTTCGTCCCGTCGTCGCTCGACACGCGAGCGGCGCCCGACGAAGCAGGGGGAGTCCTTTTGCGCAAACTTCGATCGACACTGATTTCGGTCATGACCGTTGCCCTTGTGGCTTCGGGCCTGACAGCGGCGCACGCTGCCACCGGTCCCGACGACGCCCCCACACTCTCGGGCGCGCTCGGTGGCAATGCACTCCCGTGGGCGTCGACGACGAACCCTGTGACGGGAGGCGGCACGCAGGACGTGACTCCCCTGGACGCGATCGGCTGCACCGCTGCACCGGCGGGCTGGCTTTCCACCTACTGCTTCACGGTCAACAGCGTGCGCGGCGGCGGCGCCGAGATGGACCGCCTGATGATGGAGTTCACCGCGCCCACCACCAACGTCTGCAAGCAGACAGTGGAGTTCAAGTACCTGCCTCGACTCTCGCCCGGCTGGAAGTACAAGACGCTCTACAAGGCCGGGTGCGTCTACGCATACAACCAGCAGATCTGGGACCCGTCGCCGAACATCTGGCTACAGCACAGCTCTGACGTGTGCGGGCGGGTCAAGAACTCGGCAACGAACCAGGAGTGGACCGGCTGGCTCTGCCACACGATCATCGCGTGAGCTGAGGACCAGGAGGACCTCCGGCCTCGCGGAGATGCGTCGTCTCCACTGTCCGGAGGTCCTCATGTCCCACGCCGACGCGCGGGCCGCCGCATGGCATGGCCCGATGGTCCAGCCAGTCCGGGTGCGCGGGGCGCCGAACTGAGCGTGGCTCCCGCGCCCGGAAGGCGTGACATGCGCAGGCCAGACGGCGCTGTCGTCGTGGTGCTCCTCGTCGTCGGCCTCCTGCTCCCGTGGCGACGCCGGTAGCCGGGCACCGGGCGAGGTACCGACGGCGGGCGCCTCGGCGGGCCGCTGCCCGACTGCTCAGCTCGACGTCGGGTCGCCGCGACGCGGAGAGACGGTGCTCCACGTCGCGCGGACGTGGAGCACCGTCATTGGGCAGTCACTCCGACGAGCGGTTCAGGCGGTCAGAGCGTGATCACGACCGTCGAGATGCTCCGGGCGGGCACGTTCACCTTCACCTGGCTGCCGTCGACCGTGGTGGTCTGGGGCGCACGGCTCGAGTACTGCGACGTCATGGTGTGGAGCGCGGACCTGACGTCCTGCGGCGCCTGGACGACGGCGCCGTTCACCGCGCTCGTCGACCGGTTGAGGATGACGAGCGTGATCTTGCCGTCGCCCTGGTAGGCCGTGACGTCGAGCGGCGACGCCTTCGAGCTCTCGGTCACGCCGACGCGCTGGTAGCCCGGGCGGACGTACTTGGAGTACTGCGAGAAGGCCCAGCCGCGCTTGAGGACCGCGCCGCCCGTCGTCCCGTACGCCGACTCCCCGTCACCGATGAACGAGTAGTAGCGCCGCCCGTACCACCAGACGTAGGCGCTCCAGTTCGCCTCCATCGTGCGGTTGACGGAGGGCATGATCCGGTCGAGCGTCTCGTTCCACACGGCGGCGTTCGACGGGTCGCCCCAGATGCGCGCCCCGCTGCCGTCGGCCTCGTGGAAGTTCCACTCGGTCATCCACTGGTTCTTGCCGTACTGCGCGGCGAGCGGGTACCGGGAGAGGTTCGGACCGGTGTCCTGGCCGTAGATGTGACCGCCGATGTACCCGATGTTGGTGCGGGCGGTCGCGTCGTTGAGCGTGGGGTCGGTGTAGGCCCGGTTCGTGCCGAGCGACTCCGCGACCATGAGCTTGGTGCCGGTGATCTTCGCGCCGTGGTCGCGCACGAAGTTGCGGAGCGTGTCGCCCGTCCACGCCATCGAGTCGTAGTCGGGGTGCCAGTCGGGCTCGTTCTGGACCGACGTGACGTCGATCGTCACGCCCTGGCTCTTCATGTACTGCACGTAGGAGTTCAGGTGGTTGGCGTAGTCCCCGTAGCGCGAGGTCAGCAGGGTGCCGCCGTTGATCCGGCTGTTGTTCGACTTCCACGCGGCCGGCGCCGTCCAGGGCGAGGCGAGGATCTTGACGTCTGAGCCGTACGCCTTCGCCGTCTTCAGCGCGCTGACCTGGCTGCCCCACTCGCTCGACACCGGCGAGATGCCGGTGCGGACGATCGACAGGCCGAGCTGGTTGTCGCCCATGCCGACGAGCGTCTGCGTGTCGGCGGTCGACCACGCACCGCCCCAGATCGACACGGCGGCACCGAAGCCGTCGATGGTCTGGTACCGGGTGCCCGTGTTCACCGTGAGGTCAGCGGGCGCGCTCGTCGGGCTCGGCGTCGGCGTCCGGGTCGCGGACGGCGTGGGGGTCGGCGTCGCGGTGCCCGTGGGTGTCGGGGTCGGGGTGCCGTTCGGTGACCCCGTGCAGGTGGTCCCGTTGAGCGCGAAGGAGGTCGGCGCCGGGTTGGAGCCGCTGTAGCTGCCGTTGAAGCCGAGCTCCGTCGACGCACCGGTGCCCAGCGAGCCGTTGTACGACGCATTCCTCGCGGACACGGACGCGCCGCTCTGCGTGACCGTGGCGCTCCAGGCCTGGGTCACGGTCTGCCCCGCCGGGAACGTCCAGGTGAGGTTCCAGCCGCTGACCGCGTCACCCAGGTTGGTGACCTTGACGCTGGCCGTGAACCCGCCGCTCCACTGCGCGGAGACGACGTAGTCCACCCGGCAGCCGGTCGCGGCGGACGCCACGGGCGCCTGCACGACCACCGCCCCGGTGAGGAGCGTCGCCGCCGCCAGGGTCGCCGACCAGGTCCGGCGCCACCGTTGAGTTCTTCGCATGATTCGTCCGATCGTCGTTGGTCGTCCGATGCGGGCCCGGTGGTCCCTGCTGGCAGCCGGCGGACAGGGAACCGGGCTCACCGGTCGGCGCGACTATGACGGGCGGATCCGGGGTTGTCCAGCGACGTCGACCTAATCGTTTGGGCCGATCGCAGGCCCCATGAGCGCCGTGCCAGAGTGGCCGCACCCCTGCCATGTGAGCGCTCACATCGCCGGTCCCCGGCCCACAGGCAGCCGTCCCAGGAGGCAGACGCCATGCACCGAATCGTCCGACGGCTGCTGGTCGCCGTCACGCTCTGCGTCGCACTGGCCGGAGGCGCCGTGACGCAGTCCGCGCCCGCCACCGCCGAGAGCAACGGGGGCACCCGCGTCATGCCCCTGGGCGACTCCATCACGGACGGCGTCGGCATGACCGGGGGCGGCGGCTACCGCGTCGGGCTGTGGCAGCGACTGGCGCAGAACGGCTACACGACGGACTTCGTCGGGTCGGGCTTCAACGGGCCGGCCGGCCTCGGGGACCACGACCACGAGGGGCACTCGGGCTGGCGGATCGACCAGGTCGACGCCAACGTCGCCGGCTGGCTGCGCACGTACCAGCCACGCACCGTCCTGCTGCACATCGGCACGAACGACATCAGCCAGAACCGCGACCTCGCGAACGCGCCTGCGCGGCTCGCGGCGCTCGTCGACAGGATCACGAGCACATCCCCGCAGACCGACGTCTTCGTCGCGACCCTGATCCCGGTGTCGTACGCCGACGCCAAGGTGCGGGCCTACAACTCCGCCATCCCCGGCATCGTGTCGAGCAGGGCCGCCGCCGGGAAGCGGGTGCACCTCGTCGACATGTACACCGCGGTGAGCCTCTCCGACCTCCCCGACGGCGTGCACCCCAACGCGACCGGCTACGACAAGATGGCGGCCGTCTGGTTCGCCGCGCTGCGTTCCGTCCCGGGGTGCATCGGCAACCCGGCCGGGAACCCCGGCAGCTCCGGTCCGGTCGACACCGCCGCCTGGTACACGCTCGTCAACCGCAACAGCGGCAAGGCCGTCGACGTGTACAACCTCTCCACCGCCGACGGCGCCCGCATCACCCAGTGGTCCCGCAACAACGGCACCCAGCAGCAGTGGCAGTTCGTCAGCTCCGGCGACGGCTACTACCGGCTGAAGTCGCGGCTGTCCGGCAAGGTCCTCGACGTGAGCGGCAGGTCCACCGCCGACGGTGCGGCGATCATCCAGTGGAGCGACAACAACACCGCCAACCAGCAGTTCAGCCTCCAGACGATCGACGGGTACGTCCAGCTGATCAGCCGCAGCAGCGGCAAGGCGGTCGAGGTGCAGGGCGCCTCCACCGGCGACGGCGGAAACATCGTCCAGTACACCGACTGGAACGGCGCCAACCAGCAGTGGCAGCTGGTCCGGGTGGGCTGAGCCCGCCGCGTCACCGGGATCGCGCGTTCGTCCGCGCGGTGCCCGACCCGTCCGGCAGGATCGCCGTCGAGGTCCCACACGGGCGGAGGTCGAGACGGTGCGAGTGCTGCTGGACGGGCTGGTCAGCGTCCACTACGGGTTCATGGCGGTCGAGCCGTTCGACGCCGGCGTCACCGCCGAGCTGATCGAAGGACGGGGCGGGCAGCGGAACGGGCTGTGCGGGGCGGCGTTCCCCGGAGCGCTGTCGTTCGTCGTCGGTCTGCACACCGGGTCCGTCCCGGTGCGCATCGAGCTCCACGACGACGCCCCGCCGCCCGACCCGGACTGGGAGGACGTCGTCGAGGCCTCGGTGACACCCGTGGAGGGCGAGCCGTACGCGCTCACCTCCTTCGGCGCCGCGGAGCCGCTCGACCTGCCGACCGCTAGGTCCCTGCGTGCCCGGTGGAGCGCCCACGGGATGGACGAGGCCCACCAGGGCGGACCCGAGGACGGAGAGCCGCCGCTCGACCGGTACCTCCTGCAGCTCTGGCCGGCTCCGCCCGCCGCCGACGAGGTGGTGCGGTGCGGCAGCGGGATGGCCCGGTACTGGCACGGCGTCGCCGAGCGGACACCTCCGCCGCCGACGCCCGAGGAGCGCGCGCGGGCACGGCTCGCCCGGGAGGCGTCGGACCGGGC
>NZ_JAAXOY010000420.1 GCF_012396155.1 Cellulomonas septica
TCGCGGTCGGCGGGCTGCTCGTGCCGCTCGCGACGGCCGCCCAGGCGGGCCAGCTGCGTGTGGGCGCCGTGCAGGGCAACGTGCCCGGGACCGGCCTCGACGCGTTCGGGCAGCGGTCCGCGGTCCTCGGCAACCACGTCACGGGGACCCTCGCGCTGCTCGACCAGGTGCAGCCGGGCGAGCTCGACCTCGTCCTGTGGCCCGAGAACGGCACCGACATCGACCCGCAGGTCGACGAGCGCGCCGCCGACCTCATCGACTCCGCCGCGAGCGCCGTGGACGCCCCGATGCTCGTCGGGACCGTCGAGTACCCGCCCGAGGGCGGCCGCTACAACACCGCGGTCCTGTGGGTCCCGGGAGAGGGCGTCACCGCGACGTACACCAAGCAGCATCCCGCGCCGTTCGCCGAGTACATCCCGATGCGGTCGTTCGTCCGGAACTTCTCGTCCGCCGTCGACACCGTCACGCGCGACATGCTGCCGGGCGACCGTCCGGGCTACGTGCCGCTCGAGTCGGAGCGTCTGGGCCGCACCGTGGGCATCGGTGACGTCATCTGCTTCGAGGTCGCCTACGATTCGCTGGTCCGGGACGCGGTGCGCGCCGGGGGAGAGGTGCTCGTCGTCCAGACGAACAACGCGTCCTTCGGCCGGAGCGACGAGTCGACCCAGCAGCTGGCGATGTCGCGGCTGCGGGCCGTCGAGCACGGCCGCGCGACGGTGCAGATCTCGACCGTCGGCGTGAGCGCGGTGATCGGTCCGGACGGGTCCGTGAGCCAGCAGACCGGTCTGTTCACCGCCGAGCAGATGGTCGCGGACCTGCCCCTGAGCACCACCTGGACACCGGCGACGGCGCTCGGCCCCTGGCTGGGCCTCGTCGTCGACGCCCTTGCGGTGTGCATGGTGGTCGCCGGAGCCTTCGGTGCCCGCCGCGTGCCCCGTCCGGACCGAGAAGAGAGCGCGGCATGAACTCCAGCGCGGCACGTGTGCTCGTCGTGATCCCGACGTACGACGAGCGCGAGAACATCCCCGTGGTCCTCGAGCGGCTGCGGGAGCACGTCCCGACGGCCGACGTGCTGGTGGTCGACGACGGCTCGCCCGACGGCACCGGGGAGCTCGCGGAGAAGATCGCCGCCGACGAGGCCGCCTCACCCGACGCGACCCGCTCGCTCGCGGTCCTGCACCGCTCCGGCAAGCTCGGCCTCGGCACCGCGTACGTCGCCGGGTTCGGCTGGGCGCTCGCACGCGACTACGACCTCGTCGTGGAGATGGACGCCGACGGCTCGCACCGCGCGCAGGACCTGCCGCGGCTGCTGGAGGCGACGGCCGACGCCGACCTCGTGCTCGGCAGCCGGTGGGTGCCCGGCGGGAGCGTCGTGAACTGGCCGGCGCACCGCAAGGTGCTGTCGCTGGGCGGCAACACCTACACACGGCTCGTGCTGGGCATCCCGCTGCGCGACGCGACCGGAGGCTTCCGGGCCTACCGCGCCGACCTGCTGCGGTCGCTGCCCCTCGGGGAGGTCGCCTCGCAGGGGTACTGCTTCCAGGTCGACATGGCGTGGCGTGCGGTGCGCGCGGGCGCGCGGGTCGTCGAGGTGCCGATCACGTTCGTGGAGCGCGAGGTCGGCCGTTCGAAGATGAGCCGCGCGATCGTCCTGGAGGCGCTGCTCAGCGTGACCCGGTGGGGGATGCGCGAACGCTCCCGCCGGCTGGCGGGAGCGTTCGGCAGGACGCGGAGCGCGCGGGTGCGCTGAGGCGGGGGCGTGCCTCGGCGCGGGGCGTCAGGCGCTGCGGCGCAGCTTCCCGGCGCGCAGGAGACCCAGGCGCTCGTCGAGGAGCTCCTCGAGCTCGCCGATCGTGCGGCGCTCGAGCAGCATGTCCCAGTGCGTACGGGCGGGCTTGCCCGCCTTCGCCTCGGGCTTGGACGCGTCCCGCAGCAGCGCCTCGGCGCCGCAACGGCACTCCCACACCACCGGGACGTCGGCCTCGACCGAGAACGGCAGGATGATGGTGTGCCCGTTGGGGCAGTCGTAGTGCGCCTGGAGGCGGGGGGCGAAGTCGACGCCCTCGTCCGTCTCCATGCTGTGGGACCCGATGCGCATGCCGCGCAGGGACCGGTTTGCCATCAGGGGACCTCCGTGCCGGGTTCCGGCCGTCGAGTGAGAACTTCCACCGTTGTCAACGGCGGGGGACCTCTCCGTGTTCCAGCCACCCGTGAAGGTCTGGTGAACGGCCGCCGCCGACGGGGGAGAGGGACCGCACCCGAGCGACCCGGTTCTTCTGCTGAGTGGCCGCTGCCTGACCGGGACGTAGAGTGCTGCGGGTGACGACGAAGACCCCGCCGCCCATGTCCTTCCGCCAGCTCGGGGCCAGCGGGCTGACCGTGTCCGTCGCCGGACTCGGCTGCAACACGTTCGGGGCGACGCTACCGCCGGAAGGGGTGGGGCCGCTCGTCGACGCCGCCCTGGACGCCGGCATCACCTTCTTCGACACCGCGGACGTCTACGGCGGCAGCCCGGGGCAGAGCGAGGAGCTCCTGGGTGCGGCGCTGCGCGGCCGACGCGACGACGTCGTGGTCGCGACGAAGTTCGGCATGGACGTCGGCGGTCTTTACGGCACCGACTGGGGTGCGCGCGGCTCGCGACGGTACGTGCGCCGCGCCGTCGAAGGGTCGCTGCAGCGGCTCGGCACCGACCGCATCGACCTGTACCAGCTGCACGCACCCGACCCGGTCACCCCGATCGCGGAGACGCTCGCGGCGCTCGACGAGCTCGTGACCGAGGGCAAGGTGCTCTACGTCGGGTCGTCCAACTTCGCGGCCTGGCAGGTCGTCGACGCGGACTGGACGGCGCGCACGACGCACACGTCGCCGTTCGTGTCGGCGCAGAACCGCTACAACCTGCTCGACCGCGGTGCGGAGGCGGAGCTCGTCCCGGCGCTCGAGCGGACCGGCGTCGGCCTGATCCCGTACGTCCCGCTCGCGTCGGGGCTGCTGACCGGCAAGTACCGGCGCGGTGCCGAGGCACCGGAGGGCAGCCGCCTCACGCGCATGCCGCAGCGGCTGGCCGCGGCGGACTTCGACCGCATCGAGGCCCTCGCCGGCCTCGCCGCCGACTGGGGGATCGACCTGCCGACCCTCGCGCTCGGCGGCCTCGCCGCGCAGCCCGCCGTCACGAGCGTCATC
>NZ_JAAXOY010000421.1 GCF_012396155.1 Cellulomonas septica
CGCCGCGTCAGATCGCGGCCGACGCGCCCGCGCGCTCGCGGGCCCAGGCCCGGACCTGGGCGTGCGCCTCACGCGGGTCGTCGTGCCAGGGCCACGTCGCCAGGTAGCGGTGGGTCTCGGCGAGGTGCGGCACGGCCTCCTGCGGCAGGTCCGCGAACCAGAACGCGTACGCGAGCACGTTGTGCCCCCAGGCGCGGCCGACCGGCGAGGGCCCGCCCTCCGTCCACCGGGTGGCGGCGGCCACGATCTCCGCGCGCACCTCCCGGCTCTGCAGGAAGCGCTGGCTGTCCCCGCGCGCCCAGCCCTCCTCCAGCAGCGCGACGACGACCAGGAGGTTCGTCGCGTGGCCGGAAGGCGCCGCGGCCGACTCGGCGCGGGCGAACCGCAGCATCTCCTCGGACGACCCGAACCACTTCGCGGCCTTGAACTGCAGCGCCTCCGACAGCCCACCACGGTGGTGCGGCGCGACGGCGAGGAGCTGGGCGAGGCGGCGCTCGTGCTCGACGACGCCGAGCTGGAGCCCGCGCGCGACGGTCAGGCGCGAGGCGAGCACCGACGCGTCGCCGGGGCTCACGTGCAGGGCGGTGTCGGCATCGGCGTCGGTGTCCTCGAGGACGGCGAGGAAGTCGGGGACGTTCTGGGCCTGGAAGTCCGACCCGCGCAGCATCCACGCCCGCTCGACGCCGGTCGCGACCCGGCACGCGAGCGCGTGCGGGTTCGACGGCTCCTCCTGGAGCCACGTCTCGAGCCAGCGGCCACGACGCGCCGCGAGGGTGGCGAGCTCGCGCACGCGGTCGTGCCGGGCGTCGGGGTCGAGCGTCGCCGCGAGCAGGTGGGCGGCGGGACGCCAGTCGCCGCCGGCCGCGGCGTCGCGAGCGGCGCGCAGGTCGACGTCGTCGAGCGCGTCGTCGGCCTCGACGTAGTCCCCCGGCAGCGGGTCGGCGAGCACGAACAAGCCGCCGGTCGCGACCCGCAGGACACGCTTGCCGACCCGGGTGACCGTGAGCGCGAAGACGACGGCGGCGGTGCTCCAGCACGCCGTCCAGGCGATCCGTGCGGGTGCGTACGCGTCGGTCACGACGAACGCGAGCGCGGCGACCGCGACGATCAGGCCGAGGTACGCGACCACGAGGCCCTGCGTCTTGCCGCCGCGCGGCGAGAACCACCACGGGCCGTCGGCCGACAGCCCGAGCAGGCGGTACGCGGGCGTGCTCGCGACGCCGAGGACGAGGAGCCCGATGGCGGTGATCACGAGCGCACCGAGCATCACGTACGCGGCGGGGGTGTCCCAGGCGGCGGCAGTCACGGCGGCGGAGTATGCCAGCGGACGCGCCGCCGCCGGGGCGCTCCCGGACGTCGTCCGTCCGTCCGCGCACGTCGCACCGTGGACGGGCGTCCAGGTTCACCCGTCCGGGCGAAGCGGTCGCGCGAGGACACCCGTTCGGTCGCGCGACGCGCAGCCGCGCGGCACGACGCCCCGGCCACCCATCGTGCGCGGGCGGCCGGGTGCGCGGTCAGGCCAGGAGGTCGTGGCGGATGATCGTCGCCTCACGGCCCGGGCCGACGCCGATCGAGGAGATGCGCGTGCCGCTGATCTCCTCCAGGCGCTCGACGTAGCGCTGCGCCGCGGCGGGCAGGTCGTCGAACTCGCGTGCGCCGGTGATGTCCTCGGTCCAGCCGTCGAGGTACTCGTAGACGGGCTTCGCGTGGTGGAAGTCCGACTGGTCGGCGGGCATCTCGTCGTGCCGGGTGCCGTCGACGTCGTACGCGACGGCGACCGGGATACGGTCCTTGCCGGTCAGCACGTCGAGCTTGGTGAGGACCAGGTCGGTGAGGCCGTTGACGCGCGCCGCGTACCGGACGACGACCGCGTCGTACCAGCCGGTGCGCCGCGGCCGGCCCGTCGTGGTGCCGAACTCGCCGCCGGTCTGACGCAGCCACTCGCCGTCGTCGTCGAGCAGCTCGGTCGGGAAGGGGCCCTCGCCGACGCGCGTCGTGTAGGCCTTCGCGACGGCGACGACGCGGTCGATGCGGGTCGGGCCGACGCCCGAGCCGGTGCACGCGCCGCCCGCGGTCGCCGACGACGACGTCACGAACGGGTAGGTGCCGTGGTCGATGTCGAGCATCGTGGCCTGGCCGGCCTCGAACACGAGCGTCTTGCCCGCGTCGAGCGCCTGGTTGAGCACGAGCGGCGTGTCCGCGACGTACGGGCGGACGCGGTCGGCGAAGCGCAGCAGGTCCTCGACGGTCTCGTCGACCGTGATCGCGCGCCGGTTGTAGACCTTCACCAGCAGGTGGTTCTTCTGGTCGAGGGCGCCCTCGACCTTCTGCCGCAGGATCTTCTCGTCGAAGAGGTCCTGCACGCGGACGCCGACGCGGTTGATCTTGTCCGCGTAGGTGGGGCCGATGCCGCGGCCCGTCGTGCCGATGCGGCGCGAGCCGAGGAACCGCTCGGTGACCTTGTCGAGCGTGCGGTTGTACGGCGCGATGACGTGCGCGGCCGACGACACGAGCAGGCGCGAGGTGTCGACGCCGCGGGCCTCGAGCGCCTCGATCTCCTGGAACAGGACCTCGAGGTCGATGACGACGCCGTTGCCGATGACGGGGACGACGCCGGGCGACAGGATGCCGGAGGGCAGCAGGTGCAGCGCGTACTTCTCGCCCCCGACGACGACGGTGTGGCCGGCGTTGTTGCCGCCGTTGAACTTGACCACGTAGTCGATGCGCGAGCCGAGCTGGTCGGTCGCCTTGCCCTTGCCCTCGTCGCCCCACTGGGCGCCGAGCACCACCACTGCAGGCATCTGTCACCACTCCTACCTGCCTGCGATGCGGGGACGCACGGCGGAGACCGAACCGAGGAGGCGCGGCGCTTGCACGTGGACCCGGGCACGGGCGGCAGTGACCCGGTACCTCCGAGAGGGTACCGGACGGTCAAGGAACGGTCATGGCCGGGCCCCCGTCCCGACCGCGCCCGCGGGCGGCTCAGCGCAGCCCGGCGACCTCCTCGGCCGAGGTCCCCGAGTCGACCAGGAACTGCTCGCAGCGCTGCGACTCGTCGGTCTCGCCGATCGCCTCGGCCGCCTCGGCGAGCGCGAGCAGCGCGCGCAGGAACCCCTGGTTCGGGGCGTGGTCGACGGGCACCGGACCGCGCCCGCGCCAGCCGGCGCGCCGCAGCGCGTC
>NZ_JAAXOY010000422.1 GCF_012396155.1 Cellulomonas septica
ATGCGCGTGCCGCCGCCGTGGGTGGTGTGGCGCGACATGCCCGTGTGGGAGTGGCGGCAGGCCGGCGTCGACGACCAGCGGTCCTCGACGATCAGGCGCGCGGCCGAGGTCGGTCGCCGGCTCGACGAGGCGGTCGACCTGCCGCTCACCGAGGCGCGGCGACGGCTGCTGACGGTCCGGGGCATCGGGCCGTGGACGGTCGCCGAGACGACGTCCCGCGCGCTCGGCGACGCCGACGCGGTGTCGGTCGGCGACTTCCACCTCGCGCACCTCGTCGGGTGGGCGCTCACGGGCCGCCGCACGGACGACGCGGGCATGCTCGAGCTCCTCGAGCCGTGGCGCGGGCACCGGCAGCGCGTCATCCGGCTGGTCGAGACGACGCTCGCGGGTCGCGCCCCGAAGTTCGGGCCACGCTCACCGCGCGCGCTCCCCCTGCGCTGACATCCCCAGCGCTGACACGTCCAGCGCTGACATGCCCTGCGCTCACGTGCCCTGCGCCGGCGTCGTCGCGCGGCCGGCTCGCGGTTGGCCACGCCGCCCGCCACGGGGCAGGATCGACCCCGACGAAAGGTGGGTCCCATGAGCTATCCGGTCATCGCGCCGCGCGACGAGGAGCGGACCGAGTCCGCAGGTCGCGTCGTCGGCGCGTTCTTCGCGTTCCTGCTGTTCGCGGCGGGGATCGTGCTGTTCGCGCTGTCGTTCCAGGGTCCCGACTGGAGCCACTGGACGTTCGTCGGCGCGATCGCGTCGATCACGCTGTCGTTCATGATCCCGACGACGATCCTGCCGGCGCTCGAGGGCGACTGACCGCACCGGTCCGGCGACCCCGCCGGGCTCGACGGCAGACCGGCGAGCCCGGCGCGGCGCGGACCCCCACCCACGCGGGGGCGCCCGTCAGCGGTGCGTCTGCGCGATCCGGACGTGGTTCCCGAACGGGTCGCGCAGCCCGAAGTCGATGCCGTACGGCCGCTCGGTCGGCTCCTCCGTGAGCTCGACCCCCCGCTCCTTGAGCGTCGCGTACGTCGTGTGCGCGTCGTCGGTCGTGAGGAACAGGTGGCCGCCCGTCGCGCCCTTCGCGACCAGCTCGCGGACCTGCTCGGCGGTCGCCGGGTCGAGCGACGGAGGCCCGGGGCGCTCCAGCAGGACCTCCCGGTCCGGGGCACCGGGCACGCGGACCGTGAGCCAGCGCATGAAGCCGAGGTCCTGGTCGGTCCCGATCTCGAAGCCGAGCTTGCCGACGTAGAAGTCGAGCGCCTCGTCCTGGTCGAGCACGTAGATCTGGGTGATGGAGATGGAGTTCAGCATGCCGCCGACGCTACTGAGCGCCGTCAGGTCGACGCTTCTCCGAAACTGCTCGGTCTGACCCACGCCTTGGTGAAGCACGTCGGCGCGATCGCGAGCGGCCCGCGTGCGCGGTGCGCGGTCGGCGACTCGCCGACGACGTCGCGGAACGTGCGGCTGAACGTGCCGAGGCTCGTGAAGCCGACGGCCAGGCAGATCTCGGTGACGCTGCGGTCGGTCTCGCGCAGCAGCAGCATCGCGCGCTCGACGCGACGACGCTGCAGGTAGCGGTGCGGGGTCTCGCCGAACGTCGCGCGAAACGTGCGGATGAAGTGCGCCTCCGACACGTGCGCGACGCGCGCGAGCGACGGCACGTCGAGCGGCTCGGCGTACGCGCGGTCCATCGCGTCGCGGGCGCGCAGCATGCTCCGGTTGGTGTCCTCGACGGCCTTGCTCACGCCCGTCATCGAACCACCGTCGCGCGCCCGCCGGACGCATCCCGCCCTCACGGACGGGCCGTCGGGAGGCCGTGGATCCCGACCACCCGGGAGGACTAGCGTCGGTCGCGGCGGCGAAGGGCTTCTCGTCCGGGTGCGACGACGCGACGACGCGACGACGCCTCGTGCATCCGACCACGCACGTGCCTCGGTTGCTGGAAGGAGGGGTCCCATGGGACCTCGACGACTGCTGCTCCTGATCGGATCCGCACTTCTCCTCGCGCTGGTGCCCACCACGGCATCCGCCCACCACCCGTCGCCCGGCACCGACCCCGTCCGGGTCGTGACGGGGCTCGGCAGCGGGATGGGCAGCACGATCGGCCCTGACGGGGCCCTGTACGTCGCGTCGCCCGAGAGCGGCGTGATCTCGCGCGTCGACCCGCGCACGAGCGCGGTCACGACGTTCGCGTCCGGCCTGCCCACGCGTCCCGCGGGCGGGGGCGGGGTGTTCGACGTCGCGTTCCGCGGGCGCACCGCGTACGCGCTCGTGACGTTCGTGAGCGCCGACGTCGGCGGGTCAGCGGTCGACGGGATCTACCGGGTCGACGGCCCGAGCACGTTCACGCTCGTCGCCGACATCGGCGCCTTCGCGACCGCGAACCCGCCCGCGACCGACTACTTCGTCCCCACCGGGGTGCAGTTCGCGTTCGAGCCGTACCGCGACGGGTTCCTCGTCTCCGACGGTCACCACAACCGCATCTACCGGGTGCGGCACGACGGCTCCGTGTCGGTGCGCCTCGCGCTCCCGAACGTCGTCCCGACCGGCCTGGCGCTCAAGGGGTCGACGGTGTTCGTCGCGGAGTCCGGACCGCTGCCGCACCTGCCGCGCGACGGCAAGGTCGTCGCGTTCGGCCCGCACGCGTCGACCGCGACGACCGTCGCGGCGGGCGGTCCGCTCATGGTGGACGTCGAGTGGGCCGGCGGGCACCGGCTGTACGCGCTCGCGCAGGGCGACTGGCCGCCCGGCGGCGAGGCGGGCTCCCCCGCGGCGCCCGGCACGGGCCGGCTGTACTCCGTCGGCCACCACGGCACGCTGCGGCTCGTCGCCGACGGTCTCGACCAGCCGACGTCGTTCCAGGTCGTGCGCGGCACGGCGTGGGTCGTGACCCTCGGCGGCGAGGTCTGGCGGGTCGGTCTCGGGCGCTGACGCCTCAGACCCGCTCGTCGCCCGCCTCGTGCACCCAGCGGGCGATCTGCACCCGGTTCGTCGCGTCCAGCTTGGTGAGGACGTTCCCGACGTGCGTCTTCACGGTCGCGACACCGAGGTGCAGCGCCCGCGCGATCTCCGCGTTCGACATGCCCGCGCCGACGGCCTCGGCGACCTCGCGCTCACGGTCCGTCAGCGTCGCGAGGAGCGCGCGCGCCCGCTCGCGGGGCGGGTCGCCGGCCGGTGCGG
>NZ_JAAXOY010000423.1 GCF_012396155.1 Cellulomonas septica
GGGCACGGCGTGCGCGGCCTGCCGCGATGGCGGGCCGGGGAGCCGGGCTCGTCCGGCCCGGGTTGGGCGGGGTCGCTGACGCGCTCACGCGACGACGACGCGGCGCTGGCCGCGGTGCTCGCCGCGCACGCGCAGGACGGTCCCGCCGACGTCGTCGCCGTACCGCCGGTGCCGTACCCGCGCGCGACCGGCACCGACCGGCTCGACTGGTCCGGTCCCGAGGTCGTCGTGGTCGGGCACACCGCGCACGCACCCGACCACGGTGCGCTCGTCGTCGTGCACGCGGGCGTGCTGCTGTGCGGCGACATGCTGTCCGACCGCGAGGTCCCGCTCCTCGACGAGGCTGCCGCCGACCCCGTCGGTGACTACCGCGCCGGTCTCGACGCGCTGGCCGAGGCCGTCGAACGGTTCGACGTGTCCGCCGTCGTCCCCGGGCACGGCTCGCCCGGGGACCGCGAGGAGCTCGACCGGCGCCTCGAGGCCGACCGCACCTACCTCGACGACCTGGTCGCCGGACGGTCCGACGACCCTCGCCTCGCCGACCCGTGGGTGGCCGAGGCGCACGCCGCCCAGCTCGCCGCCCTGCACCGCTGAGGCGCGTGCGACCATGGCCGCATGGAGTGGCTGTGGGCCGTCGCGGGCGCGGTCGTCGTGCTCGTCGTCGTCGACCGGCTCGTCGCGCGCGGCGTGTTCGACCGCCGCAGCCCCCGCCCCCGCACCCGCGTGCCGTCGGGGTCGGCGGCG
This sequence comes from Cellulomonas septica, assembly GCF_012396155.1. GTDB lineage: Bacteria > Actinomycetota > Actinomycetes > Actinomycetales > Cellulomonadaceae > Cellulomonas > Cellulomonas septica. Next base: position 745 of record NZ_JAAXOY010000423.1, read on the forward strand.
TCCGGCATGTTCGGCGGGCTCGTCGACGTCTTCCAGCCGAGCCGCGAGCACCTCACGCAGGAGCAGGACCGTCAGCGGCTCGACATCCAGCACGCCGGGGACACCGCCCCACCCGTCGACCTCGACGCGGGCGTCGCGCGCATCGACCCCGGCCGCACCGTCTGACGGCGTCGCACGAGCCGACCGCTCGACGCGCGGGTCACCGCGCACCCCTCTAGCGTCGCGGTGTGCCTCTCCACGTGTCCCAGATCACGATCGACTGCCACGACCCCGTCGCGCTCGCCCGCTGGTGGGCGGACGCGCTCGGTTGGGACGTGCTCGACGAACCCGAGGACGACGACGGCCCGGTCGAGATCGAGATCGCCCCGTCCGACGGGTCCGCCACCAACTGGCTCTTCATCGAGGTGCCCGAGGGCAAGTCGACGAAGAACCGCGTCCACCCCGACGTGCGCCCGCCTGACGGCTCCGACCAGGCGTCGGAGCTGGCGCGGCTGCTGGCGCTGGGAGCGACGCCCGTCGACGTCGGTCAGGGCGACGTCCCGTGGCACGTCCTCGCCGATCCCGAGGGCAACGAGTTCTGCCTGCTGCGCAGCACGCCGAGCCAGCTCGCCGCGGCCCAGGCCCCGGGCGGCTGAAGGCGCGTCGGTCGCCGGGCGACGCGGGCTGCGGCCAACAGGCCCGCTCGGGTGTCCGTGCCGACGGCGTCGACCACCTCCGTCGGCTGCGACGTGATGGTCCGGCCCGGCCGCGCGGATCCGCGGCCGGGCCGGCGGTCTCAGAAGCGCAGCGAGCGGTTCGTCTGCCTCGCCGCGGCCTCGCGCTCCTGCTCGGCCAGCAGCCGGTGCCGGGCCGCACGGCCCAGGTAGTAGTCGCGCCGCTCGGTCCCGGCCGCGGCAAGCTCGTCGAAGAACAGGGCGGCGCGCTCGTGCACGTCGCGCGCCTCGTCGTGCAGACGGATCGCGTGCGCGACCGCGTCGTCCGTCGGGAACGTCTCGGAGACGTCACGGAGTACCGACGCCGGCACTGGCGGCGCGGCGGGTGCGGGATCGGGTGAGACGTGGATCGTGGCCATGTGGTCCCCCTCGGCGACTCTGCCGTCCAGGTGACGGGCGTGCACGACCTGGCTCCGACTTCTCCGGAGAGGTCTGGTGCTCATCCTCCGATCCCCCGGGGCAACCCGCGACCGGAACGGGGATCCTCTGGCCTGCCGAGGACGGCGGCGACCGGTGAAGGCGGATGAGTCAGTCGATACGCCGGGTTCTGTCCCCGTGCCCGGTTGCCCCGGCACGGGTGGCGACCATCCCTCTACGACGTACGTTGCCGCACGCCTCCAGCGGTCTACCCGGGAGCTCGGGCGGGCCGCCCTCGAACGCTCCCTGTCTGACCTTGCTCCGGGTGGGGTTTACCGAGCCGCACCGGTCACCCGGTGCGCTGGTGGTCTCTTACACCACCGTTTCACCCTGACCGGCGCCCGCGTGCGTGTCTCCACGACGCGGGGCCGGCGGTCTGTTCTCTGTGGCACTGTCCCGCGGGTCACCCCGGGTGGGCGTTACCCACCACCCTGCCCTGCGGAGCCCGGACGTTCCTCGGCAGGCCCGAGGGCCTGACGCGGCCGCCTGACTGACTCATCCGCGCGGACGAGTCTACCCGCTGGTCATGCGACCGGAGCAGCGGGTCAGACGTCGACTCGGTACGGCAGGACGAGCTCGTCGCCGCTGCGGCCGCGGATGCCCCAGTTCTCGGGCGGGCTCTCGACGATGACGACCTCGAGGTCGTCGGCGTCGAGGCCGAGCGCGGGTGCGACGTCGGCGAAGAACGCGGCGACGAGGGCGCGGCGCGCGGCGAGGCTGCGGCCGGTGAAGCAGACGATCTCGACGACCAGGTAGGCGTCCGACCGGGGCGCGACGAGGTCCTCGGGGTCGAGCAGCAGGAAGCGGTGGAACCGCTTGTCCTCGGGGAGACCCCACGCGCCGACGAGCGCGGCGTGGATCGCGTCGGACACCTCGCGACGTCGCGTGGACCACACGTCGCGGCGTCCGTAGACCTTGACCTGCGCCATCGTCCGTCCCCCTCCGGCACACCCGTGCCGCTGATGCGGCCGCCTCGGCTCGCGGAGCCTACAGTCAGGGCGTGCTCGTGCTGCTGCCGCCCTCGGAGGGCAAGACGTCGCCTGCCCGGGGGCCGGCGCTCGACCTGGACGCCCTCTCGTCGCCGGGTCTGACGCCCGTGCGGGAGAAGGTCCTGGACGCGCTCGCCGAGGTGAGCGCGCGTCCCGACGCGGCGGCGGTGCTGGGCGTCGGCGCGAGCCTGGCGGACGAGGTGGCGCGCAACACGACGCTGCGCGCGGCCCCGACGGCCCCGGCGCGACGCGTCTACACCGGTGTCCTGTACGGCGCCGCTGGCCT
>NZ_JAAXOY010000424.1 GCF_012396155.1 Cellulomonas septica
GGCGTGCGGGGGCCGCGGCGGGCTGCGGCGAGGTCGCGCCGGTGCCGTCGCGGTGGGCGTCGAGGACGGTGAACGCGATCGGCGCGAGCACGAGGAGCTGGAAGAGCAGCGTCGGGACGGCGGCGACGGGGTCGCCGAGCAGGAAGACGGCGAGCGCGAGGCCGAGGTTCCCGGCGTTCACGTACGACGACGCGAGCGTGCCGAGGGTGACGTCGCCCGCGTCGCGGCGCAGCGCGAACCGCAGGACGAGCGCGGCGACGACCGCGACGGCGGCCGTGCTGGTCCAGGTGGCGAGCGCGGCGCGCGACGCGAGCACGTGCAGGTCGGTGCGCCCGATGCTCACGAGCAGCAGGGCGGGGGTCGCGACGGTGAAGACGAGGCGTGCGAGCACCGCGGACGCGTGCGGGCCGAGGACGCGGAGCCGGCCGAGCACCCACCCGGCGACGACGACGGCGGTGAGCGTGCCGAGCGCGGTGAGGACGGCGCCCATCAGGTCCGGTCGCTCGTGAGGTGCACGACGCTCATCCTGTCATGGCGTCCGGTGGTCGGAAAGCGCTTGCCTCGATGTGCCGTCCCGTGTCACGATCGACGTCGGCGACACCCGACGACGGGTCCGCCCGCACGGCCCCGCGCAGGTCCGCCCCGCCGCTCCGGCGTCGGCGTCCGCCCGGGGTGAGCACCGACTCGACAGGAGAAGGCAACGATGCCGGCAGTCGCACTCGTGACCGGGGGGAACAGGGGCATCGGCCTCGGGATCACGCGGCGGCTGCTCGCCGACGGGTACGCCGTCTCGATCCTCGCGACGCGCGAGGAGCCCACCGACGTCCTCGCCGAGCTCCGTGCGGCCGCCGGCGCCGACGACCGCGTGCGCTACGTCCGCGGATCCGTGGCCGACCTCGACGACCACCGCCGCTACGTCGACGACGCCGTCGACGCGTGGGGACGGCTCGACCTGCTCGTCAACAACGCGGGCGTCGCCCCGACCGTCCGCGCCGACCTCCTCGAGGCCGGCGCCGAGTCGTTCGACCGCGTCCTCGGCATCAACCTGCGCGGCCCGTACTTCCTCACGCAGACGTTCGCGAACCGCGTCGTCGACCTCCGCGGCCCGCTCGACGCGCTGCCCGAGCCCCCTGCGGGCCCGGTCGCGACGGTCGTCAACGTGTCGTCCGTGTCCGCGACGACCGTCTCCACCAACCGCGGCGACTACTGCGTCTCCAAGGCCGGCGTCGCGATGGCCACGCAGCTCTTCGCCGCACGCCTCGCGCCCGAGGGGATCGTCGTCTACGAGGTGCGGCCCGGCGTCATCGCGACCGACATGACCGCGGGCGTCTCGTCGAAGTACGACGCGCTGTTCGAGGGCGGGCTCGCGCCGATCGCACGGTGGGGGCGGCCCGCCGACGTCGCGGGCGCCGTTGCGATCCTCGCGTCCGGCCAGACGCCGTACTCGACCGGCGAGGTCTTCCACGTCGACGGCGGCATGCACATCCCGGTCCTGTGACCGGTCCGGCGGCTGCGCTGCGCGGGACCGTCCGGCCGTCCGGCGTCCACCGCACGACGAGCGCCACCCGCACGACGAGCACGACCCGCACGCCGAGCACGACCCGCACGACGAGCGCCATCCGCACGACGAGCACGACGAGCACGACCAGCACCCCGACGACGAGGACCCAGCGATGAGCGACACCACCCGCCACGAGCCCGAGACCGTACGCATCGGCGGCCACGACGTGCCCGTCGTCACGGCGCGGACCGTCGTCGTCGGCACCGGCTCCGCCGGGTTCAGCGCCGCCGACCGGCTCTGGGAGCTCGGCCACGACGACGTCGTCATGGTCGCCGACAAGGTCAACGCGGGCGCGTCCCGCAACGCCGGCTCCGACAAGCAGACGTACTACAAGCTCACGCTGTCCGGCGGTGACGGCGACTCCGTGCGGGAGATGGCCGAGACGCTGTACGCGGGCGGCGCGATGGACGGCGACAACGCGCTCGCGGAGGCCGCGCTGTCCGCGCGCGGGTTCCTGCGGCTGTGCGACCTCGGCGTGCCGTTCCCGCAGAACCGGTTCGGGGAGTTCATCGGCTACAAGACGGACCACGACCCGCGCCGCCGCGCCACGTCCGTCGGGCCGTACACGAGCCGGTCGATGGTCGAGCAGCTCGAGAAGAAGGTGCACCGCAACGGCACGCGGATCTTCGACGAGTGCCGCGTGGTGGACGTCGTCGTGCGCGCTGTCGGCGGCGGCACGGCGGGTGCTCCGGCTGACGGTGTGCCGGTGGACGACGGGACGACCGCCGCCGAGCGCGAGACAGAGGTCGTCGGCCTGCTCGTGCTGCGCACCGACGTCCCGCACGACGGCGAGCGGTCGCCGTTCCTGCTGTTCCGCTGCACCAACATCGTCTACGCGACCGGCGGACCGGCGGGCATGTACGCGACGCGCGTCTTCCCGAACGGCCAGTGGGGCGCGTCGGGCGCCGCGTACCGCGCGGGCGTGCACGGCAAGAACCTCACCGAGTGGCAGTTCGGTCTCGCGTCGACGCACCCGCGGTGGAACGTCTCCGGCACCTACATGCAGGTCGTGCCGCGGTTCGTGTCGACCGACGCCGACGGCGGCGACGAGCGCGAGTTCCTCACCGAGGCCATCGGCGACTACGGCCGGCTCCTGTCGCTCGTCTTCCTCAAGGGCTACCAGTGGCCCTTCGACATCCGGAAGGCGCTCGACGGGTCGTCGCTGATCGACCTGCTCGTCTACCGCGAGACCGTCCTGCGCGGGCGGCGCGTGTTCCTCGACTTCCGTCGCAACCCCGTCCAGGACACCTTCGACCCGAGCGCGCTGTCGCCCGAGGCGTACGAGTACCTCGACCGCGCGGGCGTCCTGTTCGGCACGCCGATCGAGCGCCTGCGCCGCATGAACGAGCCCGCCTACCAGTTCTACCTGCAGAAGAACCCGTACGTGGACCTCGAGACCGACCTGCTCGAGGTCGACGTCTGCGCGCAGCACAACAACGGCGGGCTCGTCGTCGACGCGTGGTGGCAGTCCAACGTCACCGGCTTCTTCCCCGTCGGCGAGGCGGGCGGCGCGCACGGCGTCTACCGGCCCGGCGGCGCGGCGCTCAACAGCGGCCAGGTCGGCGCGACGCGCGCGGCGCAGTTCATCGCCGCCCGGCGGTCG
>NZ_JAAXOY010000425.1 GCF_012396155.1 Cellulomonas septica
GAGCTCGTCGTCGCTGCGGACGCGCGCGGTCACCGTGAGGTCGCCCGTCGCGAGCGCGTCGACGCTCCGCTGCACGTCGCCGACCGCGCGGCGGACGCTGCGGGCGAACAGCATGCCGAGCACGAGCGCCACCACGAGGCCCGCCCCGGCGACGCCGATCATCGTCCAGCGTGCGAGCGACGCCGCCGCACCGGCATCGGCCTGGTCCCGCGCGACCGCCTCGTCGACGTGCGTGCTCAGGTCTGCGAGCGACGCGGTGAGGTTCATGCCGACGCGGGCGGTCTCGTCGCTCTGCGCGGCCCACGCGGCCCGGTCGTCGTCCATCGCCGGCGGCAGGACGTCCGCGTCCACGCTGGTCTTGTACTCGTCGTAGCGCCCGAGGAACGCGTCCCACTCGGGCGGCATCGACCCGTAGGCGCCGGCGTACACCTGAGCGAAGTCGTCCGTCGCCGAGTCGAACGACGCGTACGCGGCACGCACCGCCGCCATCGCCTTCTGCTTGCCCTCGTCGTCCGGGTACCCGGGCACGCTCGAGATGCCGTTGCGCACGGTCCACAGCGCGTTCGACAGCGTCGCCAGCTGTCCGGTCACCTCGGAGCTCGCGCGCGACGTCGCGGCGGAGCGGTCCGCGAGCGCGCTCAGCGACATCACGCCGAACGCCCCGACGGCGACGAGGACGGCCGCGAGCATCCCGACCAGGCCGAGGATCTTGGTCCGCACGGACCGGTCCGCGACGAGCCGCCGCCGCGGCTTCGCACCCCCGCCGCCGCTCCCGGCGGCCGGGCGCTCGGCAGTCGGCTCGGGCGACGACCGCTGGGTCGGGACGTCGGCGGTGCGCTTCGGGGTGAAGACGGGCATGGGGCTGTGCTCCTGGGTCGCGGACGACCGGTGTGTCGCCACCGGTCCCACCGACCTCATCGGCTGGCGTGCCGCGCTGTTGACCCGCCCGGCCGGTTCAGGCTGCCCGACGTCGGGCGCCGTCGCCCCGACGCGCGGACGGTTGCCCCGCGCACCGGAGGGACGTCCCGGTCCGGTGCGCGGGGCGGAGGCCCGTGGGCTCAGTCCCCGGCGTCGACCGCCCGGTAGAAGTTCCGCTCCCACCGGTGCCGCCGGATCACCGCGCGCTGCTCGTCGGTGAGCCGCCGGCCGTCGCTCGTCGCCGCGTTGCGCTCGACGTTCCGCACGGTCCGCATGCCCGCGATGACCGTCGACACCGCCGGGTGGTCCAGCACGTACCGCAGCGCGACGTCGGGCAGCGCGTCGGTCTCGATGCCGAGGTCCCCGACCAGCGCCGACACGTGCTGCTCGACCTGCGCCGGCCGGTCGCCGCCGAAGTACGTGTTCCGGAAGTCGCCCTCGGGGAACGTCGCACCGGCGGTGATCCGGCCGGTGAGCCCGCCCTCGTCGAGCGCGACGCGCACGATGACGCCGACGCCGTGCTCCTCGCACGCGCCCAGCAGCTGCTCCTCCGGCTGCTGGTGCCACGCGTTGTAGATGACCTGCACCGTGTCGACCGCGCCGCTGCGGACCAGCTCGAGCGCGTTCTCCGGCTGGTAGTCGTTGATCGACACCCCGAAGAAGCGGATCTTGCCCTCGTCCTTGAGCGACCCGACCGTCTCGAGCCAGTCGCCCTTGCCGACCCACTCGTCGGACCAGACGTGGAACTGCAGGACGTCGACGTGGTCCAGCCCCGACGCCTGCAGGCTCGTCTCGAGGCTCGCGCGGACGTGCTCGCCCGGGAACGTCTCGTCCGGGTGCAGACCGTCGGGCGCGGGCCAGACCATGTTCTTCGGCGGCACCTTCGTCGCCACCAGCACGTCCGGGTGCTCCCGCAGGACGCTGCCGACGATGCGCTCGCTCTCGCCGTACCCGCGCGCCGTGTCGACGAAGTTCACGCCGAGCTCGATCGCGCGGCGCAGCGCCGCGACCGACTCGTCCTCCTGCGCGCCCTTCCACTGCGACGCCCCGATCCCCCACGCGCCGTACCCGATCTCCGACACCCTCAGGCCCGTCCGGCCGAGCTGGCGGTACTCCATACGAACTCCTCGACACACCCTGTGGCACCCGGTCCTCTGCCGGGCCGACGACCAGCCTCCCCCGGCGGCCGTCGCGCCGCGAGCCGTCCGCGGCGACACGGGCAGGCCGGTCGGGCGACGGGCACGTCCGGGACGCGCCCCCTGCTGAAGTCACGCCCCCTCCGTGCCGATCTGGACGCGTGACCATGTCTCCCGACGACCTGCCTCGCTCCCCGACCGGCCGCATCCCGCAGTGGGTCGTCGACGAGGCGGCCGGGCGGGCCGTCGCACCGTCGCCGTGGCGCTCGACGACCCCGCCGACGAGCTACCGCACGTCTCGTCGTCGGCCCGGTCGCTGGATCGCCGCCGGCATCGCGGTCGCCGTCGGCGGCGCCGTCTGGTTCTCCACCGACGGCCTCACGACACCGCCGCCGATGCCCCCGGGCTACGGGCCCGTCGCCGGGGTGCCCCTGGCCCCCGTCGCACCGCCGTCGGCCGAGGTCGTGGCGCTCGCGGACGCCGCGCACCTGTCGGCGGAGGGACGCGACCTGTTCTACGACGCCCGGCCCCAGATCCTCGGCGCGGACGAGTTCGCCGGGAAGTGCGACCGGGCCGGGTCGGCGCCGACCGACGGCGGGGCGGCCGTCGGCTGCTACCACTCGGACGCGGGCGTCATCGTCATCTACCGGCCGGGCGACGAGCGCCTGCACGGGTTCGTCGTCGAGACGGCGGCGCACGAGCTGCTCCACGCCGCGTGGGACCGGCTCTCGGCCGGCGACCGCGAGCGGATCGTCCCGGCGCTCGAGGCGGCGCTCGCGTCCGTCCCCGCCGACGACCCCCTCCACCTGCAGGTCGCCGGGTCGGTCGGCGATCGCCCCGAGCTGCGCGCCACCGAGCTGTTCGCCTACGTCGGCACGACGGTCTGGCGCGACGGCGGGCTCGACGCCGGGCTCGAGGACACGTACGCGCGTTTCATCACGGACCGGGCGGCACTCGTGGCCCAGCACGACGACTGGGTCCGCACGTTCGACCAGCTGGCCGCCGACGTGACCGCCGCGGCCCAGGACCTCGCCGGGGTCGAGGCGCGGGCCGCCGGGGACCG
>NZ_JAAXOY010000426.1 GCF_012396155.1 Cellulomonas septica
CACGACGAGCCCGTCGTCGACGACCAGGACGCGGTCGGCGCGGCGCGCCGCGTCGAGGTCGTGCGTGACGACGACGACCTGCTGGTCGAGGTCGGCGAGCAGGTCGTCGACGACACGGCGCCAGCGCAGGTCGAGCAGCGTGGTCGGCTCGTCGCACACCAGGACCGCGGGCTCGACGGCCAGCACGGCCGCGATCGCGAGCAGCTGACGCTGGCCGCCGGACAGCGCGTGCACGGACACGTCCGCCCGTTCGCCGAGCCCGAACCGGCGCAGCGCGGCCCGCGCGGCCTCGAGTCGCTCCGCCTTGTCGGGGAGGCGCCGCCGCAACGACAGCGCGACGTCCTCGAGCGGTGTCGGCAGCACGATCTGCGCGTTCGGGTCGGTGAACACGAACCCGACGCGCTGCCGCACCGCGGCACCGTCGGCGGCGGTGTCGAGCCCGTCGACGCGCACCGTCCCGCTCGACGGCAGGACGAGCCCGTTGAGCAGCCGCGCGAGCGTCGACTTGCCCGAGCCGTTGGCGCCGACGACGGCGATCCGGCGCTCGGCGAGCCGCAGCGTCACGGGACCGAGCAGCCGGACGACGCGGTCGGCGCCGCCGGCCGGGTCGGGGCTCCAGGCGGTGACGACGACGTCGTCGAGCTCGATCACGCGCTGCCTGCCGTCAGCGGCGCGAGCGCAGCAGGTCGGGGAACGCGCGGAACACCGCGAGAGCGACGGCCGCCGCGAGCAGGTTCTTCACGACGTCGCCCGTCCAGTACACGACGTCGATCGCGAACGCCTCGCCGAAGGAGATCCCGAGCCGGGCCATGAGCCCGACGATGCCCGCGGGGTGGATCGTGAGGAAGCTCGCCCCGAGACCGGCCCCGACGAGCGCGAGGTAGCGCAGCGTGCCCGTGAGACGCAGCGCGCGCCCGGCCAGGAGACCCGCGACCGCCGCGGCGAACGGGAAGGCCAGCAGGTACCCGACGGACGGCTTGGTCAGCACCACGAGGCCGCCGGTGCCGTCCGCGAACACGGGCACGCCCGCGAGCCCGACCGCCAGGTAGAGGAGGACGGCGAGCGCACCGCGCCGCCAGCCCAGCACGAGCCCGGCGAGCACCACGCCGAACGTCTGCAGCGTGATCGGCACGCCGGACGGCGTGGGGATGCCGGGAAGGATCGCGCACACGGCGATGAACGCCGCGAACGTCGAGACCAGCGCGACGTCCGTCGCGACGCTGGAGCGCACGACGGGTGCGGGATGGACGGCCGCCGCGGCGGCGGAGTCGGTCGACAGGTGCTTCTCGGGCGCGTCGGTCATGGGTCCCCCAGGGGCCTCGTGGCGGCGTGGCGTCGGAAATCAGCGCGGATCGTCACGCTAGCGGCTAGGTAGAATCGGGGTCCTTCGCGTCCGTGGCCAACGCCGGGACGCTTTTCTCGGAGGAAACCACCACGTGATCACCGCTCAGGCCGTCGAGCTGCGCGTCGGCGCCCGTGTGCTGCTCGAGCCGACGACCTTCCGCATCGCCTCAGGCGACCGCATCGGTCTCGTCGGCCGCAACGGCGCCGGCAAGACGACCCTCACCCGCACGCTGTCGGGGGAGACCCAGCCGACGGGCGGCTCGATCTCCCGCTCGGGCGACATCGGCTACCTCCCGCAGGACCCCAGCCACGGCGACCTCGCCCAGCTCGCGATGGACCGTGTGCTCTCGGCGCGCGGCCTCGACGAGATCGTCAACGCCATGCGCGTCACCGAGGGGGCCATGGCCGCCGCGGACGACGACGTGCGCGAGACGGCGATGGCCCGGTACGCGCGCCTCGAGGCCCGGTTCACCGCGGCCGGCGGCTACGCGGCCGAGAGCGAGGCGCACCGCATCACGTCCAACCTCGGGCTCGACGACCGCGTGCTCGCGCAGCCCATGGGGACGCTGTCCGGCGGTCAGCGGCGACGCGTCGAGCTCGCGCGGATCCTGTTCTCCGGCGTCGACACGCTCCTCCTCGACGAGCCGACGAACCACCTCGACGCCGACTCGATCACGTGGCTGCGCGACTACCTCAAGCAGTACTCGGGCGGCTTCGTCGTCATCTCGCACGACGTCGAGCTGCTGCGCGCGACCGTCAACAAGGTCTTCCACCTCGACGCGAACCGGTCGCAGCTCGACCAGTACAACCTCGGCTGGGACGCGTACCTGCAGCAGCGCGAGACGGACGAGAAGCGCCGCCGTCGCGAGCGCGCGAACGCCGAGAAGAAGGCGTCGGTGCTGCTCGCGCAGGCGGACAAGATGCGCGCGAAGGCCACGAAGGCCGTCGCCGCGCAGAACATGGCGCGTCGCGCCGAGCGGATGCTGTCGGGGCTCGAGGAGGTGCGCGCCCAGGACAAGGTCGCGCGCCTGCGGTTCCCCGACCCGGCGCCCTGCGGCCGCACGCCCATCACGGCCGAGGGGCTGTCGAAGTCGTACGGCTCGCTCGAGGTGTTCACCGACGTGGACCTCGCGATCGACCGCGGCTCGAAGGTCGTCGTGCTGGGCCTCAACGGTGCGGGCAAGACGACGCTGCTGCGCATCCTCGGCGGCATCGAGGCGTCCGACACGGGTGAGGTGAAGCCCGGGCACGGGCTCAAGCTGGGGTACTACGCGCAGGAGCACGAGACGCTCGACCTCGACCGCACGGTCGTCGAGAACCTCCGCACCGCGGCGCCCGACCTCACCGACACGCAGGTCCGCTCGGTGCTCGGCTCGTTCCTGTTCTCGGGCGACGACGCCGACAAGCCGGCGCGCGTCCTGTCGGGCGGCGAGAAGACGCGTCTGGCGCTCGCGACGCTCGTCGTCTCGTCAGCCAACGTGCTGCTGCTCGACGAGCCGACGAACAACCTGGACCCGGCGTCGCGCGAGGAGATCCTGGCCGCGCTGCGCACCTACAAGGGCGCGGTCGTGCTGGTCTCGCACGACGAGGGCGCCGTCGCGGCGCTCGACCCCGAGCGCGTCCTGCTGCTGCCCGACGGCGCCGAGGACCTGTGGGGTCCGGAATACCTGGACCTCATCGCGCTGGCCTGACCGGCCCGTCGCGGCCGTCGGTCGCGGCGCGCGCGGAGAGCTGCGCGTCGATCAGCGCGTCCTCCTCGTCCTCGGCGCGGCCCCCGCGGCGGCGGGGTGCCGGTCGGACGGGTGCGCGGCCGGCGGG
>NZ_JAAXOY010000427.1 GCF_012396155.1 Cellulomonas septica
GCTCCGCGTCGACCGCGCGCGCGAGCGCACAGCCGCCCGCGCCGAGGTGGACGACCGACAGCGGCGAGCCGGGCGGGCCGACGCGCTCGATGACGGCCGCCATCTGCTGCATGTACTCGAACACCAGGCGCGTCGGGTCCGCGGTGTCCAGGTAGGAGCTCGGCACGCCGTTGACCAGCACGGTCACGCCGTCGGGGTCGTCGGGGTCGCGCACGAGCTCGACCGTGCCGGTGGGGATCGCCACGGGTCCGGCCGGCCACGGCGTGCGGGTCGCCGACCGCCCCGGCCGTGTGGGTCCTCGGTGCGATCCTGAGGTGCGGCGGGCGTTCCGGTCGGGCATGCCCCCACGCTACGGCGTTGACGGGATCGAACACGTGTTCGATACTGGAGGAGGCGGAGGGAGACGCGATGGGCGCCACGACGATCGGCACGGACGGGCAGGGCGCTGTCGTGCAGCGTCTCGACGCCGCACGGACGGCGCCGCGCGCCGCGGAGCTCCTGGGTCGCGCCGACGCCGAGCTCCTCGCCGCCCAGTTCTCGTCGGAGGCGTGGGAGCAGTTCTCGCACGCGCACCTCGCGGCGCTGCGGGCGGGCGCGGCCGTGATCGCGTCGCGCGGCCGTCCGGCGGGTCGCCGCGCGCTGCGGACCGTCTGGGAGATCCTCGACGCCGTGGCACCCGAGCTCGCGACCTGGAGCGGCTACTTCGCGGACGCGGCCCCGCTGCGGTCGGCGGTCGATGCCGGCCGTTTCGACGCCGTCACCCCGGCGCGTGCCGAGCAGGCAGTGTGCGCGGCCGAGGACTTCGTCGACGCCGCGCGCGCCCTGGTCGAGGCGTCGTCGACCGCGCTGCCGGGTGCCCCGCGCATGCTCGCGGTGACGGCCTCGTGAGCCGAGGCCCACGGGCCGCCGCGGCCCGACGTGACTGGGGCCGCGAGGAGGACGGCTGCTCGATCCTCCACGTCGACATGGACGCGTTCTTCGCCTCCGTCGAGCTCGCGCGGCGGCCGCAGCTGCGTGGGTTGCCGGTCATCGTCGGGGGCGCGCAGCGGGGTGTCGTGCTCGCGGCGACGTACGAGGCACGGGCGTTCGGCGTGCACTCGGCGATGCCGATGACGGCGGCGCTGCGCATGTGCCCGCAGGCCGTCGTCGTCCCGCCCGACCACACCGCCTACCGCGACGTCTCGCAGGGCGTCATGCGGATCCTGCACGACGTGACCGCGCTCGTGGAGCAGGTCAGCGTCGACGAGGCGTTCCTCGACGTCGCGGGCGCGCGGCGCCGGCTCGGCCCCCCGACCACGATCGCGGCGGAGATCCGCCGCCGGGTGCACGCGGAGTTCGGCATCACGTGCTCCGTCGGCATCGCCGCGAACAAGTTCGTCGCCAAGCTCGCGTCCGGCCACGCCAAGCCCGACGGCGTCCTGCTCGTGCCGCGGGCGGCGACGCTCGACTTCCTGCGGGTCCTGCCCGTCGGCGCGCTGTGGGGCGTGGGGGAGCGGACGGAGGCCGCGCTCGCGCGCTGGGGCATCCGGACGGTCGCGGAGCTCGCGGACAGCGACGTCGCGACCGTGCAGCGCGCCGTCGGCAAGGTCGCCGGCGCGCACCTGTTCGACCTGTCGTGGGGTCGGGACCCGCGGCCCGTGCAGCCGCACCGCGAGGAGAAGTCGATCGGCGCCGAGGAGACGTTCGTCGAGGACGTCGCCGACCTCGCGGTCGTCCAGGCCAAGGTGCTCGAGCTCGCCGACCGGTGCGCGACGCGCCTGCGGCACAAGGAGCTCGTCGCCCGGACCGTGACCGTCAAGGTCCGCACGTCCGACTTCCGCACGCTGACGCGCTCCCGCACGCTCACCACGCCGAGCGACGTCGGTCGCGAGCTCTACCTCGTCGCCCGCGAGCTCGTCGCCGGTGCGGACCTCGGCGGGCTCCCGGTGCGGCTCGTCGGCGTGCGCGCCGAGGGTCTCGAGCCCGCCGCGGCGACCGTCCGGCAGCCGACGCTCGAGGAGGCCGTCGCGGAGCCGACGCCCGACCGACGGGACGCCGAACGGGTGATGGACGAGGTGCGCGCCCGGTTCGGGGCCGCTGCCATCAGGACAGGTGTCCATTCATCCGACCCTGAGGCGCGCTCGACTACCACCTTCGTTCCCGCGGATCTATCCTGAACCCGTCACGGATCCACAGCCCAACGGGGGTCGGAATGCCTCTCTCCGAGTACGAGCAGCGCGTACTTGAGCAGATGGAGCGCCAGCTCACCTCTGACGACCCGCGCTTGGCCAACACGCTCACCCAGCGTGGCCGCCGGCCCGTCAGTCGGTACCTCATCGCCGGCGGCGGCGCAGCCGTCGGCCTGCTCCTGCTCGTGCTCGGTGCCGCGGGGAGTCTTCCGTGGCTCGGCGTCGTCGGTTTCGTCGTGATGTTCGCGGGCGTCGCGTTCGCTTTCGCCGACCCGCACCGCGGCGCGCGCCGGCACGGCCCGCAGGGCGTGGTCCAGGCGGACGGTGCCGTCCGCCGGGCTCCGCAGGCGCGCAAGAGCGGGTTCATGTCGCGTCTCGAGGAGCGCTGGGACCGCCGCCGGGGTCAGCAGGGTCGCTGATCCGTCGCGCGCTCCTCTCGAGCGCACGCGACCGCGAGGACGCGGTCACCGGGCGTCGGCACCCATGAGTCGAGCGGACGCGTCGCGCAGCACCGCGACGCCGTGCTGTGCCACCCCGTCAGCCGCACGCACTCGCGCACGACGATCGACTCCTCGCGACGCGCGCGTCGTCGATGCCACGTCGTCGGGCCTCGGGCGTCGTCCCGGCCCTTCACCGCACGTCCTCCCGTTACCGGAGATCGTGCCGTCACGGGACGTCGAAGGACGGCGTCCCGACGCGGGTCTCCGAGCGTCGCCGGTGCGACGTCAGGACGAGGACCGGGATGCCCCCGTGAGCACGGAACCCACGCCGTCGACGATCTCGTCCGTCCACCGCACGAGCTGGTCGGGGTCCACGTCGCCCGGGACCGGCGCGTACCGCTGACGCTCGACCGTCCGCGCGAGCGCGCGCAGGGCGGCCGCGGTGACCTCGTCGAGGTCGGCGCCCGACGTCGCGCGGACCTGGTCGTGCACGGCCGCGACCGCGTCGCGCGGTGTCGTCGAGTCCGACCACGACACGCCCT
>NZ_JAAXOY010000428.1 GCF_012396155.1 Cellulomonas septica
ATCCCCGCCGTGCTGCTCACGGGGAAGTTCGGCTACAAGAAGATCCTCGCGACCGGCGTGAGCGTCGTCGCGGTCGCCGCCGTCGCGACGGGCGGTGCGGTCGTGCTGGCCGTCGTCGGCCTGGTCGTCGAGCGGTTCTGCCGCGTCCCCCCGCCCGACGAGGGTGCGGTCCGACGCGAGGAGGCGACTCCCGACCCGTCGGCCTGAGGGGCGTCCGTCGCACCCTGACCAGGGCGCTCGGTGGGAGGATGTCCGCATGACCGACGTCACGCAGCCGGACGCCCCGGCCGACCTCTTCGACCCGCTCGGTGTCGACTGGACGCCGGTGTCGCCGCGGCTCGCGTCGGCGCGGCTGATCGTGACCGCGATCTGGATGGGTCCGCTGCTGCTGGCCGGGGTCGCGCTCGCGGCCCTCACGCAGGTCGCGTGGCTGTGGTCGCTCCCGGCGCTGGTCCTCGCGCTGGTCGTGTGGATCGCGGTGCTCGTGCCGCGCCAGGTGCGCGCGATGCGCTACGCCGAGCGCGCGGACGACCTGCTGGTGCGCCGCGGGATCCTGTTCCGGCAGCTCGTCGTCGTGCCCTACGGCCGCATGCAGTACGTCGACGTGACGGCGGGTCCGCTCGCGCGCAAGCTCGGCATCGCGTCCGTGCAGCTGCACACCGCGTCGCCCGCGACGACGGCGACCATCGACGGGCTGCCCCCGCAGGAGGCCGCGCGGCTGCGCGACCGGCTGGCGTCCCGCGGCGAGGCGCGGCTGGCGGGGCTGTGAGCGGCACGACCGCGCCGCCGGCGGTCGACTGGCGGCGCATGCACCCCGTGACCCCGGCCCTCAAGGGCTGGAAGATCGTCGTCGCGGTGCTGGTCGTCGTGGGCTACCAGGCGGCGGACGACGTGCGGCGGCTGCTCGAGCTCGTCGACGGGTACCGCTGGGTCGTCGTCCTCGGCGGGCTCGCGGCGGTCGCGGTCGTCGGCTTCGCGTACTCGGCGCTCGCGTGGCGCATGACGCGGTTCGCGGTGACCGACGACGCCGTGCACCTCAACACCGGGATCCTGTTCCGCCAGCAGCGGCAGGCGCGGCTCGACCGGCTGCAGGCCGTGGACGTCGTGCAGCCGCTGCTCGCGCGGCTCGTGGGGCTCGCGGAGCTCAAGCTCGAGGTCGCGGGCGGTTCGGGGTCGGGGGTGAGCCTCGCGTTCCTGCGGGAGTCGGACGCGCTCGCGCTGCGGGCCGAGCTGCTCGCGCTCGCCGCCGGGCTCCAGCGTCCCGGCACGGCGCCGACGGCGGTGGTGGCCCCCGGAGGGCCCGACGCGCCCGACGACCGGGTCGACGGCGCAGCGGGTGACGGTGCGGGCGGCACCGCGACCGGCGCCGACGTGGCCCGGCCGGTCGTCGCGTTCGAGGCCGCGCCCGAGCACCAGGTGTACGAGGTGCCGATGAGCCGGCTGGTCCTCGCGACGGTGCGCTCGGGTGCGACGGTCGCTCTCGTCCTCGCGGTGGTCGTGGCCGTCTCCGCGGGCATCCTGAGCCGCACCTTCGCGACCGTGTTCTTCCTGCTGCCGATGTTCTTCGGCCTCGTGTCGTACGTGTGGTCCCGCATCAACCAGGGCGCGAGCTTCCGCGCGGCGACGTCGCCCGACGGCATCCGCCTGCGCCACGGCCTGACGGAGTCGCGTGCGCAGACCGTCCCGCCGGGGCGCGTGCAGGCGATCCGGATCAGCCAGGGCCTGTGGTGGCGCAAGCCCGACTGGTGGCGCGTCGAGATGAACGTCGCCGGGTACTCGCCGTCCGGGGAGCAGCAGCGCGACACCGTCCTGCACCCGGTCGCGACGCGCGACGAGGTCCGCACCGCGCTGTGGCTGGTCCTGCACGACCTCGGCGTCGACGACCCGGTGGGCGTCGTCGACGCGGCCCTGACCGGCACCGACGAGGCGCACGGGTTCGCCGTCGCACCGCGTCGCGCGCGCTGGGTGGACCCGCTGGGCTGGCGGCGGCACGGCGTGCTCGTCACGCAGCGCGCCCTGGTCATCCGACGCGGGCGCTGGTGGCGGCAGGTCGACGTCGTGCCGCACGAGCGGACGCAGTCCCTCGGCCTCCAGCAGGGGCCGCTGCAGCGACGACTCGGGCTCGCGTCGTTCGTCGTGCACTCGACGCCCGGGCCGGTGTCGCCGGACATCGCGCACCTCGACGCGGGTGTCGTCGTCGCGCTGCTCGACGAGCAGTCCGAGCGCGCGCGGACGGCCCGGGCGAGCGAGGGGCCCGAGCAGTGGATGCGGAAGACCGCTGCGCCCGTCGTGGTGGCCGGCCAGGTGGGTGCCGCGGAGCCCGCACCGCCTGGTACCTCGGTGACGCCGGACGTGCCCCACGGCCACGTCGGGGCCCCGGAGGCCACCGCGGAGCCGGACGAGGCCGCGGTGCCGGGGGAACGAGCAGACGCGGGGGAGCCCGCGACCCGCGGTCCGGAGGCGCAGACCGTGCGGACCGAGCCCGGGGCGGGCGCGTGACGCGTCCGGGCCGCCTGGGCGTGGGCGTGGTCGGCACGGGCCGCGTCGGGGCGGTCCTGGGCAACGCGCTGCGGGGGGCCGGTCACCCGGTCGTCGCGGCGTCGGGCATCTCGGAGGGGTCGCGCGAGCGCGCGGAGGCGCTGCTGCCGGGCGTGCCGCTCGTCGAGGTCCCGGAGGTCGTCCGTCGCGCGGAGCTCGTGCTGCTCACGGTGCCCGACGACGCGCTGACCGACCTGGTGACGGGGCTCGGCGACCTGGGGGCGTGGCAGCCGGGCCAGATCGTCGTGCACACGTCGGGGCGGTTCGGCACGGACGTGCTCGCGGCGGCGCGCGCGGTCGGCGCGATCCCGCTCGCGATCCACCCCGCGATGACGTTCACGGGCACGTCGCTCGACCTGTCGCGGCTCGCCGGGTGCCCGTTCGCCGTGACCGGCCCGAACGCCGTCCTGCCCATCGGCCAGGCGCTCGTCGTGGAGATCGGCGGCGAGCCCGTCGTGGTCGACGAGTCCGCCCGCGGGCTGTACCACGCGGCGCTCGCGCACGGCGCGAACCACCTCGTCGTGCTGGTCGCGCAGGCCGCGCAGGCGCTCGCGGCGGCGGGTGTCGCCGACCCGGGCCGGATGCTCGGCCCGCTGCTCGAGGCCGCGCT
>NZ_JAAXOY010000429.1 GCF_012396155.1 Cellulomonas septica
CGCTCGACCTGCGCACCGACGCGCCCGAGGACCGGCTCGCGGCGGGCACGGTGCTCGCGACGGAGCCGGCGTCGGCGGGGCCGCTCACGGTCGTCCGCACGCGCGTGCAGCAGGGCCGCTGGTACGTGACGTTCGCGGAGGCGGGCGACCGCACGGCCGCCGAGGCGCTGACCGGGGTGACGCTCGTCGTCGACGCGGACGACTCCGACGACGACGAGGACGCCTGGTACCCGCACGAGCTCGCCGGCCTGCGCGCGGAGCACGTCGACGGCCGGGTCCTCGGTGAGGTCGTCGGGCTCGAGCACGCGCCGGCTCACGACGTCCTGGTGGTCCGGGAGACCGACGGCGCCCGCACGCTCGTGCCGTTCGTCCGGGCGATCGTCCCGGTGGTCGACGTCGCCGGCGGGCGCGTCGTGCTCGACCCGCCGGGCGGGCTGCTCGCGTCGGACGCCGCCAACCTCGTGGTGTCGGACGAGACGCGGGGCGACGGCGCCGCAGGCGCGCGCGACGGCGCGGACGACGAGGCCTGACGTGCGCGTCGACGTCGTCACGATCTTCCCGGACTACCTCGCGCCGCTCGACCTCTCGCTCGTCGGCAAGGCGCGCACCGTCGGGCTCCTGGACCTGCGTGTGCACGACCTGCGCGACTGGACGTCGGACCGGCACCGCACCGTCGACGACACCCCGTTCGGCGGTGGTGCGGGGATGGTGATGCGGCCCGACGTGTGGGGGAGGGCGCTCGACGACCTGCTCGACGAGGGCTCGCACCTGCTGCTGCCGACCCCGTCGGGCGCGCGCTTCACGCAGCGGACCGCGGAGCGGCTCGCGACCGAGACGCACCTCGTCGTCGCGTGCGGCCGGTACGAGGGCATCGACGCGCGCGTGGCCGAGCACTACGCGACCCGCTCCGGGGTGACGGTCAGCGAGTTCTCCCTGGGCGACTACGTGCTCAACGGCGGGGAGGTCGCGGCGCTCGTGCTCGTCGAGGCCGTCGCGCGGCTGCTCCCGGGCGTCGTGGGGAACCCGGAGTCGCTCGTCGAGGAGTCGCACGGCGCGGCCGGGCTGCTCGAGTACCCCGTGTACACGAAGCCGCCGACCTGGGCCGACCTCGACGTGCCGGACGTGCTGCTGTCCGGGCACCACGGCCGTATCGCACGCTGGCGGCGGGACCAGGCGCTCGTCCGCACGGCGGCGCGGCGTCCCGACCTGCTCGACGCGCTCGCCCCGGACCAGCTCGACGCGCACGACCGCGCGACGCTCGACGCGGCGGGGTGGCCGGCCGGCGCCGCGGAGCCGCAGGTGGCGACGCCTGCTGAGCCGGACGGTCCGGTGACCGCCGGCGCCTGACGCGATTTCCGCGGGCAGGCGCCCCTGTGGCAGACTTGTCGGCTGGTGCGCGCAGGTCGCGTCTCTGCCACAGGGGAGACGGCCCACGGCCCACCGGGAACCGCCGATCGCTCGGCCCCGGACGCACCGGAACCAGACCATCGCAGGCGCCCGCCCCTCGCGGCCGGGGCGCCCACGAGAACGTTCCTGACCTGTGGCAGGGCGGGGAAGCGGCACACATGCACACGCTCGACCAGCTCGACGCAGCCTCGCTGCGCAACGACGTCCCGGACTTCCGCCCCGGTGACACCGTCAAGGTCAACGTCAAGGTCGTCGAGGGCAACCGCTCGCGCGTCCAGGCGTTCCAGGGTGTCGTCATCGCCCGCCAGGGCGCCGGCGTCCGTGAGACGTTCACGGTCCGCAAGATCAGCTTCCAGGTCGGCGTCGAGCGCACCTTCCCGGTGCACTCCCCGTCGCTCGAGTCGGTCGAGGTCGTCACCCGCGGTGACGTCCGTCGCGCGAAGCTGTACTACCTGCGTGGCCTGCGCGGCAAGAAGGCCAAGATCAAGGAGAAGCGCGAGAGCGTGCCGTCGAAGGGCTGAGCCCGCTCGACGCTCCACGACGGGCGGTCACCCTCCGGGGTGGCCGCCCGTCGGTGTCTCCGCACGCTCGCCGGACCGTCTCCGCCCGCGCTCGCGCGCGCGTCCCCGCGCCCGCCGCGGGCCTCGGCACCGACCCCTCACAGCCGGGTCACAGGAGCCCCGTGACCGTGTCGTGGTCAGGTACACGAACGGCCCTGCGGCGTGCGAGAGTGTGCGGGTGATCGACCGTCCCGCCGAGGGAGTCCACGAGCAGCCCCGGCGCACCCCCTGGCCGCGGGAGGGCCTCGTGCCCCCGCCCACCGACGACCACGCGCAGGGCGACGACGCCCCCGACGACCGGCGCTCGCGCCGGAACCGGCACGTCGCGAAGCGGCAGCGCAACGGCGCGCTGTCGATGCTCCGCGAGACCGTCATCATCCTCGTCAGCGCCCTCGCGCTGTCGCTCGTCGTCAAGACGTTCCTCATCCAGGCGTTCTTCATCCCGAGCCCCTCGATGCACGACACGCTCATCGAGGACGACCGGATCCTCGTCAGCAAGCTGACCCCGGGCCCGTTCGACCTGCGGCGCGGCGACATCGTCGTGTTCAAGGACCCGGGCGGCTGGCTCAACGGCGCCGAGGAGGTCGCGCCGACGGGCGTCAACAAGGTCGTGCGGGACGTCCTCACGTTCATCGGGCTGTACCCCCAGGACGCGGGTGAGCACCTGGTCAAGCGCGTGATCGGGCTGCCCGGCGACCACGTGGTGTGCGACGACGCGTGCGTCGCGGGCGGGCCGTTGACGGTGAACGGCGTCGCGATCGACGAGCCGTACGTCGCGCCCGGCGCGATCCCGAGCGACGTGCCGTTCGACGTCACCGTCGCACCGGAGTCGTTGTGGGTGATGGGCGACAACCGCCAGCGCTCGCTCGACTCGCGGTTCAACATGGCGAAGCCCGGCGGCGGTGCGGTGCCGATCAAGAACGTCGTGGGCGTCGCGTTCGTCACCGTGTGGCCGCTCGACCGCGCCGGGCTGCTGCGCAACCCGTCGGCGACGTTCGAGGACGTCCCGGACCCGTCGTGACCGCCGACCTCGTCACCGCCGCGCCTCGTGCCGCGAGGGGCGTGAAGCCGCGCAGCGGACCGCACCTGCGGCACGAGCGCGTGCTGCTGCGGGAGGGCGCGCGGCTCGTCGCGGGCATGGACGAGGTCGGCAGATCGGAAGAGCGTCGT
>NZ_JAAXOY010000043.1 GCF_012396155.1 Cellulomonas septica
CGCCGGCGGGTCCCCGGGCCACGGCCCGTCGGCGGACCGCGGTCCCGCCCTCGTCTCCCGCGCCACGCTCTCCGCCGACTTCCTCGCCGACGGCCCGCCGTCGGGTGCGGCCGTCACACCCGCCAACGGCCGGACCGGCCCCTTCGCCGGTCAGGTCATCCCGGGCTTCTCCGGTGCCCTCGACAACGGCGACGGCACGTTCTGGGGGCTGCCGGACAACGGCTTCGGCAGCAAGACGAACTCCGCCGACTTCCTGCTCCGGATGTACCTGGTGACGCCCGACTGGAAGTCCGGCGAGATCCAGGTCGGCCGGCACGTCTCGTTCCAGGACCCGGACCACCGCATCGACTTCCCGCTGACCCGCCCCGACCGCCTGCTCACGGGCGCCGACTTCGACGTCGAGTCCGTGCAGCGCGCCAAGGACGGCACGCTCTGGGTCGGCGAGGAGTTCGGGCCGTTCCTGCTCCACTTCAGCGCCGACGGCGTGCTCCTGTCCGCGCCCGTGCCGTTCCCCGACGGCAAGTCGCCCGCCAACCCGTACCTCGCGCCCGGCGAGACGCCGCGCGTCGCGAGCAGCCGCGGGTTCGAGGCGCTCGCCGCATCGTCCGACGGCCGTCGCCTCTACCCGGTCGTCGAGGGCGCGTTCACCGACGACGCCGACAAGCGCCGCCGCTGGGTCTACGAGTTCGACACCCGCACGCAGCAGTACACCGGCCGCACCTGGCAGTACCAGACCGACGCCGAGGCGAACGTCATCGGCGACGCGCAGTGGGTCGGCAAGGACCGGCTGTGGCTGATCGAGCGCGACGACTTCGACGGCGCCGCGTCCGTCATCAAGCGGGTCTACGAGGTCGACCTGTCGCGGACGGACCGTGACGGCTTCGTGCGCAAGACGCTCGTGCTCGACGCCCTGAAGATCGCCGACCCGCGCGGCGTCAGCACCGGCGGCGGCTACGGCACCGGCGCGACGTTCGCCTTCCCGGTCCAGTCGTTCGAGACGATCGTGCCCCTCGGCCGCGACCGGCTGCTGCTCGCGAACGACAACAACTACCCGGGCAACGCCGCGCGCGTCCCCGGCACCCCCGACGCGACCGAGATGGTGGTCGTCGACCTGCGCGGCGCCCGCCTGGCCCGCCCCGACGACACGCTCGTCGTCGGCCACCGCGGCGCGTCGGGCTATCGTCCCGAGCACACGCTCGCGTCGTACGAGACGGCGATCCTGCAGTGCGCCGACTACATCGAGCCGGACCTGGTGAGCACGAAGGACGGCGTCCTCGTCGCGCGGCACGAGAACGAGATCGGCGGCACGACCGACGTCGCGACCCGCACCGAGTTCGCGTCGCGCCGGACCACCAAGACGATCGACGGGGTCAGCCTCACCGGCTGGTTCACCGAGGACTTCACGCTCGCCGAGCTCCGCACCCTGCGGGCGAAGGAGCGCATCCCCGCGGTCCGGCCCGGCAACACGGCGTTCGACGGCCGCTACCAGGTGCCGACGTTTGACGAGGTCCTGGACCTGGCACGGAACTCCCGGACCTGCGCGGGTGAGCCCGTCGGCGTCTACCCGGAGACCAAGCACCCGACGTACTTCGACGGCCTCGGCCTGTCCCTCGAGGAGCCGCTGCTCGCGACGCTCGCCGCCAACGGCTTCGACGGCCGCCGCGCTCCCGTGATCATCCAGTCCTTCGAGACGTCGAACCTGCGCGAGCTGTCGACGCACACGAAGCTCCCGCTCGCGCAGCTGATCAACTGCTCGGGCGCCCCGTGGGACCTCGTCGCCGCCGGTGACACCCGCACGTACGCCGACCTCGTCACGCGCGACGGCCTGCGGCAGATCGCCCGCTACGCCGACGGCATCGGTGCCTGCAAGGACGTCCTGATCCCGCGTGACGCGTCGGGCGCGCTCCGCGCACCCTCCCCCGTGATCCGCGACGCCCACCGCGCCGGTCTGACGGTCCACGGCTGGACCTTCCGCGCCGAGAACCAGTTCCTGCCCACGCGGTTCCGCGTCGGCACCGACCCGAACGCGCACGGCGACCTGGAGGGCGAGATCCGCACCTTCCTGCGCGCCGGCATGGACGGCTTCTTCACCGACCACCCCGACGTGGGCGCCGCCGCCGTCGACTGACGCGACCCCGACCACGCGCGAGGCCCCGGGGTGGCACGCCCCGGGGCCTCGTCGCGTCATACGGGCGTCTCGCGGGAGCCTGCCGTTCGTCCGCTCAGGCGACACGTGGGCGTCCCCGCGCCTCCTCGCTGCGTGCCGGAGCGGCAGGCCCCTAGCATCCGGAGCATGGCCGAGACTGCGCTGATGAAGGGGGCCAACTGCGGCCTCCCGCCTGAGACGACCGACGTCCGCGTCGTCGTCGCGTGGGACGACACCGACGGCGCCGTCGAGGTGGACGCCTCCGCGCTCCTGCTCGACGAGCAGGGTCGGGTCCGGTCGGACGACGACCTCGTCTTCTTCAACCAGCCCGCGTCGTCGGACGGTGCCGTCCGACTCCTCGGACGGACGACGGACGACGGCGGGTCGCGCGAGCTCGTCGGCATCCAGCTCCGCGCGCTGCCGGACGAGGTGCGGGCCGTCGCGATCACCGCGAGCCTCTCTGACGGCTCGTTCGGTTCGCTCGACGGTCTCCACCTGCGCGTGCTCGACGAGGACGGCGCGGTCGACGTGCACTACGAGATCACCGACGCGACGACGGAGACGGCGTTCCTCTTCGGCGAGGTGTACCGCCGGGGCGACGGCTGGAAGGTGCGGGCGGTCGGCCAGGGGTGGGACACGGGCCTCGCCGGGCTCGCCGCACACTTCGGCGTCAGCGTCGAGCAGGAGGCCGAGGCCGAGTCCGAGGCGCAGCCGCCGGCGGCCGACGACCTCGCCGACGCCGAGCCGACCGACGACGCCGACGAGCTCGTGGACGTCGTCGAGCCCACCACGACGTCGGTCCAGCCGGTCGTGGCGAGCGACGTCGTCGACGACGGCGCTGCGGACGAGGCCCCGGCGACGCCGAGGCCACGCCGGTCGTCGGGCGTCCGGACGTCCAAGCGGGCGGCCGCACCGGTCCAGCCTCCTCGGCTGCGGCTCGCCGGTGCCGAGACCTGGCAGGCAGCCCGTCTGTTCTCGATCTCCGGTGTTGGCACGGCCGAGGAGCAGGAGAAGCGGGCCACGTCGGCCCTCCTCGCGACGATGACCGCGGTGCCCGCGTTCGGGCGCGCGCTGACGTCGCGGTTCGGTGCGCCCGCCGGCGCTGTCGAGACCTACCTCGAGGTGCCCTTCACGCTGGGTGAGTCGACGGTCTACCCGGACGGGGTCCTGCGAGTCGCGCGCGGAGCGAAACGGTGGACAGCGCTCGTCGAGGTCAAGACCGGCAGCGGGCAGCTGCGCCGGGAACAGGTCGAGCACTACCTGGACGTCGCCCGCCACGAGGGGTACGACACGCTCGTCACCCTGTCGAACGACATCGCGCCGCAACCCGGCGAGCACCCGGTCGTCGTCGACCGCCGGAAGCTGCGCAAGGTCACGATCACCCACCTCTCGTGGGCGGAGGTGCTGCACGAGGCCACCTTCACCCTGAACCACCGGGGCGTCGGTGACGCGCTCCAGGCGTGGATCCTGGCGGAGCTCATCCGGTACCTGGAGCACCCGCGGTCCGGGGCGGGCACGTTCGACGACATGGGGCCCGCGTGGGTACCGGTTCGCGAGGCGATCCATGCCGGGACGCTGCGCGCGACGGACCGCAAGGTCCCGGCTGTCGCCGACACGTGGACCCGGCTCGTGCGGCAGGTGTGCCTGCGCCTCGGCTCCGACCTGGGCGTGACCGTCACGCAGTCGATGCCCCGACGGCTCGCCACGGACTCCGCAGCGCGGGTCCAGGCGATCGTCGCCCGGCTCGCCGCGGACGGCGTGCTCGAGGCCGTGCTCAAGGTGCCGCAGGCCGCAGGCCCGCTGACCATCACCGCCGACCTCCGGACCTCACAGGTGAGGGTCGGGATCGACCTCGACGCCCCGCAGGAGGGGACGGCGCAGCGGAGAATCAGCTGGCTCGTGCGGCAGCTGAAGGACGCCCCCGACGCCGTGCTCGTCGAGGCACGGTTCGCGGGTCGGTCGGACACGGCATGCGAGCGGCTCGCGGACGTCCGCGCCAACCCGTCGGTGCTCCTCCCTGACCGCAGCGCCGAGATCAGCACGTTCCGCCTCACGCTCGCGAGCGTCATGGGGACCAAGCGCTCGGGGGTGCGCGGCGCCTTCGTCCCGAGCGTCACGAGCGCGGTCGAGGCCTTCTACAGCTCGGTGGTGCAGTCGCTCCGCCCCTGGCAGCCGGCCGCCCCGAAGCTGCCGGAGGAGGTCCGCGCCGAGGCGATCGAGGACGTCGACATCGCAGACGTGGACGCCGACGCCATCGGCTAGCGCCGCACCGGCGCCGCGTCGTCGAGCCGTTCCGACGGCACGCTCGCAGTGCCAGACTCGGCGGTGACGGCGTCGTCGGGAGGGGTGCCATGAGCGCGCACGCGTACCTGCGGATCGAGTCGGTCGAGGGCGGGGCGACCGACCGGCACCACGAGGGCTGGATCGAGGTGCGGTCGTTCACCTGGTCCGAGACGTCCGGCGCCGGCGCCGGCGGGCACGCCGCCGTCTCCGGCCGCGTCACCGCGAGCCCGCTCGTCGCGACGGCGGACGTCAGCGTCGCCTCCCCGCGGCTCATGGTGGCGTGCGCGCGCAACGAGCGCTTCGACGTCGCGGAGCTCGAGGTCGTGCAGGCCGGGGAGAACGGCGGACGGCCGTTCCTGCGGTGGCGGCTTCAGGATGTCGTCGTCTCGGGCTACGCCGTGACCGCCGAGGACTTCCTGCCGGTCGACACGATCACGCTGCGGTTCGAGTCGCTGCGGTTCGACGTAGTGCCGCAGCAGCCGGACGGCTCCCCCGGGTCGGCCGTCACGGGCGAGGTCGACTTCACGCGGCCGTCCCGCTGACGTCTCGCGCCCGTCAGGCGCCCACGTCCACCAGCGCGACCCGCAGCCGCACGGTGTCGCCGACGTCGCACGACTCCGCCCGGCGGACCGCCTTCTTGAGCGGCAGGACATAGGTCTTCGCCTTGTCGTCGGGGAACACCGACGTGCGCCAGACGGAGCCGCCGAGCGTGACCTCGACCCGCACCGACCCGAACCCGCGCGTCACGCCGGACGACACCTCGAGCACGTCGTCCGCGACGTCGGTCGGCAGGCTCACGAAGACCCACGAGTCCGTCTTGCGGGCGTCCCACCGCCACAGCGGTGCGTCGAACTCGTACGTCGGCCGATCCGTCATGACGGCATCGTCGCAGGCCGCACCGACACGTTGACGCCGTGCGCGGTCGCCGGGAGGGTGGGCGGGTGCCCACCGCAGCGGACGTCGTCGACGAGCTGCACCGGCACGCCGACGAGCGCGAGCTCGCGAAGACGAGCCGACGCATGGTCGGCGTCCCGCTGAGCGTGGTCGGGGTCCGGATGGGCACCGTGTTCGCGCTCGCGAAGGAGCACCGAGCGCTGCCGCTCCCGGAGGTCGCCGCGCTGCTGGAGCGCGACGAGTACGAGTCGCGGACGGTCGGGGTGTCCGTGCTCGACTTCCGTGCCCGTGCGCCGCGGCTCGACGACGACGGGCGGCAGGCGCTCTACGACCTGTGGATGGACCACCTCGACCGGATAGTCGCGTGGGACCTGATCGACCGGTCGGCGCCCC
Organism: Cellulomonas septica; assembly: GCF_012396155.1. Taxonomy (GTDB): domain Bacteria; phylum Actinomycetota; class Actinomycetes; order Actinomycetales; family Cellulomonadaceae; genus Cellulomonas; species Cellulomonas septica. Next base: position 5,717 of record NZ_JAAXOY010000043.1, read on the forward strand.
GCGTGGTCGGCCTGCACCTGCGTCACCGCTCGCGTGACCGGCTGTTCACGCTCGCCGCGTCGCCCGAGCCGCTGCACCGGCGCACGGCGGTCGTGGCCACGTTCGCGATCGTCCGCCACGGCGACGTCGACGACGCGCTCGCGATCTGCGCGCTCCTCGCGGCCGACCGGGACCCGCTCGTGCAGAACCCCGTCGGCACGGCCCTGCGCGAGGTCGGCCGCGTCGACGCCGCCCGCCGCGACGCCTTCCTCGCGGCGCACGCCACGATGATGAGCGCGGCGGCACGTCGAGTCGCACGGAGCTCCGGTGAGGCATCAGTCGCCACCGTCGACGCGTTTCCGACGTTCCCGCCGGTCGAACGACACACGATCACCTCCGACGACGTCATGGCGCGACGCGACGACTGAACCCGACTCGCACCTCGACCTCACGTTGCACGTCGCGGTCCTGCGCTGGTCGGTCTACACGCTCCGGTCTCGCGTCAGGAGGGTGACGACCTCGTAGTGGGTCGTCTGGGGGAACATGTCGAGGACGCGACCGCGGACGGGACGCAGCGACGGCATGGCGGCGAGGTCGCGGGCCAGCGAGCGGGCGTTGCACGACGAGTAGACGACGGTCCGCACCCCGGACCGTTCGAGCCAGCCGGCGAGGTCGGGCCCGATGCCGCGCCGCGGCGGGTTGACGACCACCAGGTCGGGCACGTCGGCGGGTGACGCGCCGAGCGCGAAGGCGGTCGCGTCGTCGGCGCGGAACGTCGTGCGGGTCAGGCCCGCGTCGCGCGCGGTGAGGGTCGCGCTCGCGACGGCCTCCGCGGACGTCTCGACGCCGACGACGTCGCGCGAGCCGTCGGCGACGTGCAGCGCGAACCCGCCGACACCGCAGTACAGGTCCCACACGGACGACGGCCCGGCCTCGTCGACCCACGCGGCGGCCTGCCGGTAGAGCGCGGCGGCGACGTCGGTGTTCGTCTGGAAGAAGCTCTGCGGGCGCAGGTGCAGGTCGAGGCCGTTGACGCGCATGCGGAGCGTCTCGTCCGCCGTCAGCAGGATCTCCCGCTCCCCCTCGAGCACGGCCTTGTGCTCGGGCAGCAGGTTGACGGACGCGACGACGAGGCGCGGGAGCTGCGCGCGCAGCCACGGCAGGTGCTTGCGGAGGCGCGCGACGGCCTCCTGCGAGCGCAGCACGAACCGCAGCATGAGGTCGCTGTCGGGTGACTCGGTGAGCAGCAGGTGCTTGAGCTCGCCGCGGCGTGCGGGGACGTCGTAGGGCTCGAGGCGGGCCAGTGTCACGAAGGCCGACAGCACCGGGAAGGTCGCCGACAACGACGCCGGGTAGAGGCCGCAGCCCTGCAGGTCCACGCCCCGCCCGGCGGCGTCCAGGATGCCGAGCGTCGGGGCGTCGACCGTCCCGCCGACGACCATCTTGGCCTTGTTGCGGAACCCCTCCTCGCGGCTGGGCACCGGGTCGAGCCAGACGAGGTCGTGGTGCGCGGCGAGCAGGTCGACGCACAGGTCCTGCTTGGCGGCGAGCTGGTCGGCGTAGGGCCGCCCCATCCACGTGCAGGAGAGGCACCGCTCCGCGTCGTAGTAGGGGCACTGCACGGTCCACCAGCCTACGGGCCGTGTATCTGTGGCCCAGGTCACACCTCTTGTCCGTGCAGGGGGCGCAGTCGGTGTTCGCGCGCGGGCGGGGAGACGTCATGGACATCCGGAACGGCGGCCTCGAGGTCGTCGACGCAGTGGTCGTCGGCTCGGGCTTCGGTGCCGCGGTCGCGGCGCAGCGGCTCGCCGAGGCGGGCAAGCAGGTCGTCGTCATGGAGCGCGGCCGGCGCTACGGGCCCGGGGATTTCGCCCGGACGCCCGCGCAGATGGGCCGGGCCTTCTGGGACCCGAGCGAGAAGCTCTACGGGCTCTTCGACGCGTGGTCGTTCCGCGGCCTGGAGGGGCTCGTGTCGAGCGGGCTCGGGGGCGGGTCGCTCATCTACGCGAACGTGCTGCTGCGCAAGGACGAGCACTGGTTCGTGCACGACTCGCCGCTGCCGGGCGGCGGGTACGAGCACTGGCCGATCAGCCGCGCCGACCTCGACCCGCACTACGACGTGGTCGAGAAGATGCTCGGCGCGACGCCCTACCCGTACGACGACACCCCGAAGACGCGGGCCGTCGAGCAGGCCGCGGTCGCGCTCGGGATGCCCACGATCCGCCCGCCGCTCGCGGTGACGTTCGCCCGGCCCGGCGAGGACGCCGCCCCCGGGCTGGACCTGCCGGCGGCGGAGTACGGCACGGTGCACGCCGGCTCCCGTCGGCGGACGTGCACGCTGTGCGGCGAGTGCGACATCGGCTGCAACGTCGGCGCCAAGAACACGCTCGACCACACCTACCTCTCGTCCGCGGCGCACCACGGCGCCGACGTCCGGACGCTGCACGAGGTGCGCGCGGTGCGACCGCTCGACGGCGGCGGCTACCTCGTCCGGTACGTCGTGCACCCCGAGGGCGCACGCGGCGACATGGACACCCGCACCCGCGCGCTGCCGGAGCGCTCGATCGTCGCCCGGCGCGTGATCCTCGGCGCCGGCACGTTCGGCACGACGTTCCTGCTGCTGCGCAGCCGCGCGTCGCTGCCTGGCCTCGGCCCGGCCCTCGGCACACGCTTCTCCGGCAACGGCGACCTGCTGACGCTGCTGCTCGACTGCACGCGCGACGGCGAGGCGCTGCCCGTCGACGGTGGCAACGGCCCCGTCATCACGACCGCGATCCGGCGGCCCGACGCGCTCGACGGCGACGGCTGGACCGGCCGCGGCTACTACGTCGAGGACGCGGGCTTCCCGGGCTTCCTCGGCTGGCTCGTCGAGACCGCGCAGCTGCGCTCGACCGCGCGCCGTGCGGCGGCGTTCGCGTGGCAGGTCGTGCGCAACCGTGTGCTCGCGCAGGGGCGCTCCAACGTGTCGGCCGACCTGTCTGCGCTGCTGGGCGACGGGCGGCTGTCCGCCGGGTCGCTCCCCCTGCTCGGGATGGGTCGCGACGTGCCCGACGGGCGGATGTCGCTGCACGACGGGCGCCTCGCCGTGAACTGGACGACCGCCACGTCGCGGACCTACTTCGACGACGTCCGCGCGACGATGGAGCGCGTCGGCGAGCAGCTCGGCGCCCGGTTCCAGGACAACCCGCTGTGGTGGGCCAAGCGCGTCATCACGGTGCACCCGCTCGGCGGCGTCCCGATCGGCCGGCACGTCGGCGAGGGCGTGTGCGACGAGTTCGGCGAGGTCCGCGGGCACGCGGGGCTGCACGTCGTCGACGGCGCCGCGATGCCCGGACCCGTCGGCGCGAACCCGTCGCTCACCATCGCCGCGATGGCGGACCGTGCCGCCACCCGCATGCTCGAGCAGGACTGGTCGCGGCCGCGCCGCACGCACATCGCCGCCCCCGCACGCGCGCTCGCCGCCCGCGCGCCCGGTGCGACGTCGGTCGCGTTCACCGAGCGGATGGTCGGACCGTTCACGCTCGACCAGACCGACCCGCGGCACGGCGCCGAGATCGCCCGCAGCCTCGGCGACCGCCTGCAGTTCGTCCTCACGATCACGGCCCCCGACATCGAGGCGTTCGTCACCGACCCGCTGCACCGCGCCGACGCCACGGGGTTCGTCGAGTCCAACGTCCTCGGCGGACGGCTCGACGTCGAGCGCGGCTGGTTCAACCTGTTCGTCCACCCCGGCGGCACGCCCGGGCGCCGCATGCTCTACCGGCTGTGGCTGCGCGACGCCGCCGGGTCGCCGCTCACGCTCGTCGGGGCGAAGGAGGTCGAGGACGACCGCGGGCTCGACGTGTGGGCCGACACCACGACGCTCTTCGTCCGCGTCCTGTCCGGGCACGTCGCACCGCCCGAGGCAACGACGCACGCGCAGGCGCTCGCGGTGCTCGACGGGATGCGCGACGACGAGGTGCCCGACGGGACGATCGGCGCGGGCGTGCTCGTCATCAAGCCGTTCGACCTGGCCAAGCAGCTCACGACGTTCCGCACCGACGGCGACGCCGGTGCGGCCGCGCTCGCGCAGTTCGGGCGGCTGTTCCTCGGCGAGCTGTGGGACGTGTACGTCGCGGACAAGCTCGCCGGTCGCCGCGCCCACCCGGCGCGGGCCGCCGCGAGGGCCGGCCGATGAGGCGTCGCGACCTCGTCCCCCGCAGCAGCGACCTCGGCTTCGTCCCGTCGCCGCAGGTGCGCTGGCTCGACCCGCCCGAGCTCGCGCGGACCGCGCTCAAGGTCGTGCTCGCGTCGGTCTTCACCGCGTACGGCGACCGTCGCGAGGTGCAGGCCGCGCTGCCCGGCGGCCTCGTCGAGCCCGCGCACCGGCCCGACGGCGACCTGTGGCTCGACTTCGTCGCCGACCTGGGCGACGGGTTCGACGCGACGTACACCGTCGCGACCCTGCTCGCGCAGCCCGAGCTCAAGGTCGCGGGACCCCGCGGACCGCTCGCGCTGCCTCGCGGTCACGTGCTCGTGATGGGCGGCGACGAGGTCTACCCGGCCGCGTCCGCACGCGGGTACGAGCACCGCACCACGGGCCCGTACGGTGCTGCGCTCCCCGCCGTCCGCCCCGGCACGGTGCTCGACGCGACGACCGAGCCGACGCTCCTCGCGATCCCCGGCAACCACGACTGGTACGACGGCCTCACCGCGTGGCTGCGCGTGTTCACGCGCGGTGCGAGCGTCGGGGCGTGGCGGACCGTGCAGCGGCGGTCGTACTTCGCGGTGCGCCTGGCGCCCGGCTGGTGGCTGCTCGGGCTCGACTCGCAGCTCGACGAGTACATCGACGAGCCGCAGCTCGACTACTTCCGCACGCACGTCACCGCGCACCTGCGGCCCGGCGACGCGGTCGTCGTCTGCGCCGCCGAGCCCGCGTGGGCGAAGGCCGGGCACGACCCCGACGCGTTCAACCAGCTGCACTTCTTCGAGCGCGAGGTCGTGCGGTACCGGCAGGTGCCCGGGCGGCGCGAGCGCGAGGACACGGGCGCACGCGTGCGGGTGTGGCTGAGCGGCGACCAGCACCTCTACTCGCGGTACGCGTCGCGGGCGCCGGGGGCCGCTGCGCCGGACGGCCC
>NZ_JAAXOY010000430.1 GCF_012396155.1 Cellulomonas septica
CGCGCAGACGCGCGTGATCGGGGCGAGCCGCACGTCGGGCGACTTCCGTGCGGAGCTCGAGGTCGTGCTCGGGCTGCGCGCGGGGACGTTCCACGACGCCGACGGCCGCCCCTACGTGAGCCCGCCCGTGCAGGGCGCCGACCTCGACCTGTGGGTCCTCGCGTCGAGCGGCGGCGAGAGCGCGCGCGTCGCGGGCGAGCTCGGCCTGCCGCTCGCGGCGAACTACCACGTGAGCCCGTCGACCGTGCTGGAGACCGTCGAGCAGTACCGCGACGCGTTCCGGCCGGGCGTGCTCGACGCGCCCTACGTCGTGGTGTCCGCCGACGTCCTCGCCGCGGAGACCGACGAGCGCGCGGCCGGGCTGGCCGACGGGTTCGCGGACTGGGTGCTGTCGATCCGCGGTGGGGGAGGCGCGGCCGCCTACCCGCGGCCCGGCACCGGCACGCCGTGGGAGGACCGTCCCGAGCACGAGCGCGCGCTGCTGCTCGACCGCGTGAGCACGCGCTTCGTCGGCAGCGTCGCCACGGTCGTCGAGCGGCTGGAGGCGTTGCAGCGTGCGACCGGCGCCGACGAGCTGCTGCTCACGACCGAGGTGCACGACCCGGCGGCGCGCGTCCGCTCGTTCGAGCTGATCGCGCAGGCGTGGGGCGCGAGCGCGCCGGCCGCCCTCACCGACCGCGAGCCCGTCGCCGCGACCGTCTGACCTCCCCGCGCCCGGCCGTCCGAGCCGACCGCCTCCGCCGACCACGACCCGACCCCGACCCACCGCGCCCACCCGAGAGCAGGAGAGACCCGTGCCCGTCGAGTTCCTCGGCATCGCCACCACGAGCGACGCCTCCGAGACGTCCGAGCGCACCACCGCGCCGTTCGACCGCCAGTACCTCGAGCGGATCGTCCGCACGCACGAGGAGTACGGCTGGACCCGCGTGCTGTTCGCGTACGGGTCGTCGGGCCCGGAGCCGTCGGCGCTGCTCGCGCACGCCGCCGCGCGCACCGAGACCATCGAGCTGCTGCTCGCGCACCGGCCCAACGTGTCGTACCCGACGTTCGCCGCGAAGTCGTTCGCGACGCTCGACCAGCTGTCCGAGGGCCGGCTGTCGGTGCACTTCATCACGGGCGGGAACGACCACGAGCAGCAGCGCGAGGGCGACACGCTCACCAAGGACGAGCGCTATGCGCGCACCCGGGAGTACATCCAGGTCGTCAAGAAGGCGTGGGCCAGCCGCGAGGCGTTCGACCACTCCGGCGAGTTCTACGAGTTCCGCGACTTCGTCCTCGACGTCACGCCGTACGAGGGGCGGACCCCGACGATCTCGTTCGGCGGCTCGTCGGACGCCGCGTACCGCGTGGGCGCGGCGGAGGCCGACATCTTCGCCGTCTGGGGCGAGCCGCTCGACCGCACCGCCGAGCAGATCGCGCGCATCCACCGCGAGGCCGCCGCCGCGGGCCGCACCACCCCGCCGCGCATCCACGCCGCGTTCCGGCCGATCATTGCGCCGACCGAGGAGCTCGCCTGGGAGAAGGCGCACGCGATCCTCGGGCGCATCGAGGCGCGCAAGGCCGCGCTGGGCGGCACCCTCAGCCGTCGTCACTCGATCGACGCCCCGCAGAACGCCGGCTCTCAGCGCCTCCTGGAGATCGCCGCGCAGGGCGAGCGGTTCGACACCGCGCTGTGGACCGCGACCGCCCAGGCGACCGGCGGCGCGGGCAACTCCAACGCGCTCGTCGGTACGCCCGAGGCCGTCGCGCAGGCCCTGCTCGCGTACTACGACCTCGGCGTCCGCGTGATCTCCGCGCGCGGGTACGACCTGCTGCACGACGCCGCCGACTTCGGCCGCTACGTCATCCCGCTCGTGCGCGAGGGGGTCGCCGAGCGCGACGCCGCCGCGGCGAAGGCCGCCTGAGGGGGCCGGCGATGCGCTTCCAGCTGCTCGACATCGTCTTCAACCCGCCGCACCCCGTCACGGGCGAGGCCGTCCCGCCGTCCGACCGGCTCCAGCGCGTCATCGACCACGCGGTCCTCGCGGAGGACCTGGGGTTCGACTCGTTCGCCGTGGGAGAGCGGCACGCGGGCGACGTGCTGTCCTCCGCGCCGACCGTCATCCTCGGCGCCGTCGCGGCCCGCACGTCGCGCATCCTGCTGTCGACCGGCGTGACCGTGCTGTCGCTGCTCGACCCCGTCCGCGTCGCCGAGGACCTCGCGACCGTCGACCAGCTCAGCCGTGGCCGGCTCGAGATCGTCATCGGCAAGGGGAACGAGGTGCTCCAGTACCCGCTGCTCGGCCTCGACATCGCGCAGCAGTACGAGTACCTCGAGGAGAACTACGAGCTGCTCCGGCTGCTGCTGTCCGGCGAGGACCTCTCCTGGGAAGGTCGCCACCGCCCGTCGCTCGAGCACGCCACGACGCTGCCGCGGCCGTTCAACGGGCCGTTCCGCATCTGGCACGGCTCGGCCACGTCGCGGTTCGCCGTCGAGCTCGCCGCCCGGTGGGGCGACCCGATCGTCTCCGCGAACGCGCTGCAGCCGCGCGAGAACTACCAGGTGCTCATCGACCACTACCGCGAGCAGTACGCCGCGCGCGGGCACGACCCGCAGTACGCCTACGTCGGGTCCGGGTCCGGCGGGCTGTTCCTCGCCGACACCACCGAGGAGGCCGTCGAGCAGTACCGGCCGCTGTACGAGGGGCTGGTCCGCGCGCAGGACGCCCGCCGGCGTGACCCGGCGGCCGTCGGGAAGGTGACGAGCTTCCGCACGATCGAGGAGGCCGTCGAGCGCGGCCCTGCCCTGGTCGGGTCGCCCGAGCGCGTCGCCGAGAAGATCCTCGACTACCACCGCTCCTACGGCCACGACCTGCAGTCCGTCTCCGTCAACCACCTGCTCGAGCCGTCCCGCCAGGAGGACGTGCTGCGCCGGTTCGCCGAGGAGGTCGTGCCGCTCGTGCAGGCCGAGGTGGGCACCACGCTGTGGTCGCCGGCCGACGAGCGTCGCGCCGCCGGGTTCACCGCCACGTCGTCCGTGCCGCAGCCCGCCTGACGCCCGGACCGGCCGTCCCGTCGCCGTCGGGGGACCCGACGGGACGGCCCACGGGCGACGCAGGTGCGCGTCCGGCCTGACGGCGGGC
>NZ_JAAXOY010000431.1 GCF_012396155.1 Cellulomonas septica
GGCCCTGCCGCTCGCGTCGCGGCTGACCTCGGCCGCGGTGCTCGGCTACGTCGCCGGGCCCGCCTCGCGCGCGGCGGACACCGTGGCGCCGACGCTCGCCGTCACGACCCCGGCGGCCGGGTCGGTGCACGAGCAGGTCGACAGCCCGCACGTGGACGTCGAGGGGGCGGTCGCGGACGCCGGGTCCGGCGTGCGGGACGTCCGGGTCTCGGTGGCGGGCCAGGTCGTGGGTGCTGCGACGCTGCGGCCCGACTCGACCGGTGGACACCGGTGGTCGCTCGCCGTCCCGGCGGTGCCGGGGACGCACCGGCTCACCGTGCAGGCGACGGACTGGGCGGGTCGTAGCACGACGGTCGTGCGCACGTTCACGGTGGTCGCGGCCGCGCGGTCGGACGTGCTGGTCGCACCCGACGTCGAGGTGCTGGCACCGACGGCCGGCGACGCGATCACCGTCGTGGGCGCCGCGAGCGTCGTGTTCGACGGGTCGTCGCCGGTCCGTGCGGGCGACGTGCTCGTCTCCGAGGCGACCGCGGCCGCGCCCGAGGGTCTGCTCCGGCGCGTCGTCGCCGTCGAGCAGTGGGGCGACCGTGCGGTCGTCTCGACGACGCCCGCCGCGCTGACGGACGTCTTCCTGCAGGCGGACGTGCGGCTCGACGACGTCCCGCTGGACACCCAGCTCTCCGGCCCAGTCGTCGACGACACGGCGGTGACGGGACGGATGGCGACGACGCTGATGCGGGCCGCGGGCTCGGGGCTCGAGCGCACCGAGACGCTCGCGTCGGCCAAGGTCTCGACGCCGGGCAAGGAGCTCGTCGCGACGATCGCGGCGACGGCCACGCTCTCCCTGACGCTGGTCCTCGACATCGACGCGAACGTCGGGTGGGGCGGTATCGAGCCGGAGCTCGAGGAGTTCACCTTCTCGTTCAACACGCGCGGCGGGATCGACCTCGACATCACGGCGCAGAAGGCCTGGTCGTGGGAGGTCGAGCGGCAGCTCGGCTCGGTCCGGGTCGGAGGCTCGACGATCATGGTCGGTCCGGTGCCGCTGGTCCTCACCTACTCGCTGGACCCGTCGGTGTTCCTCGAGGCGAGCATCGGCGGGAAGATCACGGCGACGTACGAGCTGTCGATGTCGACCCGCTCGGGCGTGACGTACACGGGCGGGCGCTGGGCGGTGATCGACGAGCGGAACTTCGTCGCGGAACCGGGTGCGACGGCGCACATCGAGGTCGACGTGACGGGTGGCGTGATCCTGGACTTCGTCGTGAAGGTGTACGACCTGGCGGGCCCGTACGCGGGTCTGAAGGTGGGGCCCCGGTACTCGGGCGACCTCGACCTGATGGCGCTGACGTACACGCACACGGTTGACATCGACTACACGCTGCGCGTGGGCGCTCGGGTGGCGTTCCTCGGTCGGACGCTGACCGACTGGAGCAGGGACCTGCACACGTGGACGGCCCAGCTGTACACGCGGACGTACCCGTTCGAGAACCCCGGCGACGGTGGCACGGACCCCGGTGACGGCGGGTCCGGTCCCGGCGGCGGCACCGACCCGGGTGACGGTGGCTCGGGCCCGGGTGACGGCGGCAGCGGTCCGGGCGGCGGCTCGGGTCCGGGCGACGGCGGGACGGACCCCGGCGACGACCAGCCGTCGGGCGGGCGGGACGTCGCGCTCGTGCTCGACCTCAGCCCTGCGGCGGGGCCCGGGCTCGAGCGGCAGCGTCTCGCGGCGCACGCCGTGGTCGACGCGCTGGCGGACGGTGACCGCGTGATGGTCTCGCAGTACAACGGCACGGGAGCCGGCACGTACCTGGACGACGGGCTCGACGCCGCGCACGCTGCGATCGACGAGATCTACGCGAACGGCGACGACATGGACGACTACCCGATGATGGGCGACGCGGTGACGTCGGCGATCATCCGGCTCGCCGAGGAGGGCAGCCCCGGGCAGGACCGGTCCGTGCTCGCGTTCGGCGACGGCGGCGGCTGGACGTCGGTGCCGGACGCCTACGTCGCGCTCGCGCGGTCGGAGGGCGTGCGGGTCGACGCGGTCGGGTTCGAGCCCCTCTTCATGGGCAGCCAGGTCGCGGACGTGGTGACGCGCATGGGTGGCTCGTACCTGTCCGTCGGCGTCGACCAGGACCCGGCCTCGGCGGTTGCGTCCTACGTGCGGGCGCTCGACGGGGAGGCGTCGGGGATCGACGTCGACGCACAGGTCGTGGCGTCGGTCGCGGGCGGGTCGCGGACGGAGAGCGTGCAGCTCGATGTCCGGGCGCTGCCGGCCGGGTCGGCCAGCGGCCCGGCGGGGGCACGTCCGATGTGCACGTCCCCGAGGTCTCCGGAGCGCGCGGACTGGCTCGGCCTCGAGCCGCGCATGGCGGCGTCTTACGTCGGTGCCGGGCGCTGGCGGGTCGACTGGGTCGACGCCGCCGACCCGGTGTCGACCGTGAACCGCACCTACCGGTGCACCGTGCAGGCGCTCGACCCCGCGGGCGCGGTGCTGTCGACGGAGCTGCTCACCGTGACGGACACGTCGACCGGCCTGCTCGGCGACTGGACGGTGGGCGCCGACGGGGCTTCGCTCGCGCTCACGTCGTGGCCGGTCGGCACCGCGTCGGTCGGTGTCTGGTGCCAGGCGGTGCAGCGCCTGGTCGACGGCGAGCCGGTCTCCGGGTCCCTGCCCACCGCAGTGTTCGACGCGACGTCCGACGTGGTCCCCGCGGTCGGCTCGCCGTGGACTGTGCGGGTCGACGTGCCGACCGGCTACGCGTTCCGGTGCCGGGTCGCGGCGTCGACCGCGGCGACGTGGGGTGACGGTCGCACGCGTGAGGTCGGCGACGCGGTCATGACGCTCCGCGTGCCCTGACGCCCCGACGGCGGACGACCTGCGGTGCCGGGTCGTCCGCCGCTCGCGGGGTCGTCCGCCGTCAGGCGGGTCATCCGTCGCGGGCGAGGCGCTCGCGACGTGGCCGCACGTACCGTCGAGCGATGACGGAGGGACGAGCGCCGGCTCCTCGACCGGCCGCGACGCCCCGGTCCGCCGAGCGTGTCGCCCGGGCTGCCGAGGGGCGCGC
>NZ_JAAXOY010000432.1 GCF_012396155.1 Cellulomonas septica
ACCGCCGCCCGAAGCCCGCCCGGTCCCGGTACGACACCTGCGCCCCGACGGCGACGCCACGCTCCGCCGCGGCCCGGCACACGGCCCCCATGACCCGCTCGTCGCCGGCGTGGAACCCGCACGCGACGTTGGCGCTCGTGACGACGTCGAGCAGGCGCGACTCCGGCCCTTCGACGCCCGGCACCCAGTCGTCGAGCCCTTCGCCCAGGTCGCAGTTGAGGTCGATGCGCACGCCCATGCCCTGATCCTCCCCCGTCCTCGACGGGGACCGACCACGCACGCGTCCGCGGACGTCGCACCGTCGTCCGGCCGCACGCCCCTCGTCGGCCCGCGCGGGCCGTCCGGTGCGCCCGCTGGTGCGAGGATGGGCCGGTGGTCCGGACCGGTGAGCTGCTCGACGCGCTGCTCGCCGGAGGACGGAGGGCCGACCGCCTCACGCACGTCCGCCACCTCCCCGCGCGCGAGGGCGTCCGTGCCGCCTGGCCCACGTGGGCCGACACCGACGTCGTGCGCGGGTACCGGCAGCTCGGCGTCGAGCAGCCCTGGGCGCACCAGGCGGTCGCCGCCGACGCGGCGTGGTCCGGCCGGCACACCGTGCTGTCGACGTCGACGGGGTCGGGCAAGTCGCTCGCCTTCTGGCTGCCGGCCCTGACGGCCGCCCGCGGTTCCGCGGCCTCACGGACGCTCGACCCCGGCCGGATCGAGACCGTCTCCCGCCGTGCGACGACCCTCTACCTGTGCCCGACGAAGGCCCTCGCGGCGGGCCAGCTCGCGGCGCTCGACGACCTGCTGCGCGCCGCCACCCTGCGCGACGTCCGCGTCGCGACGGCCGACGGCGACACCTCGCTCGACGAGCGGCGCTGGGTCCAGGAGCACGCCGACCTGGTCCTCACCAACCCCGACTTCCTGCACTTCGCGCTGCTCCCGCAGCACCGTCGGTGGGCGCGACTGCTCGGTGCCCTCCGGTACGTCGTCGTCGACGAGTGCCACGCCTTCCGCGGCGTCTTCGGCGCGCACGTCGGCCTCGTGCTGCGGCGGCTGCAACGCGTCGCCCGGTCCTACGGTGCGTCGCCGGTGTTCCTGCTCGCATCGGCGACGACGGCCGACCCCGCGGTCAGCGCCGCGCGTCTCGTCGGTGTCCCCGCCGACGACGTCACCGCCGTGACCGAGGACGCGTCGCCCGCGGGCCGCAAGACGTTCGTCCTCTGGCAGCCACCGCTGCTGCCCGGCGGTGACACCCCGTGGAGCGACCTGCTCCCGGACGAGGACCCGTGGTCGACGCCCGTCGCCGCGCCCGCCGGAGCCGTGCGACCCGATGCGCCCGGCCCGCCCGCTCCCGACGACCCGTGGACGGTCGCCGACCCGACGACTGACGGGCCGACGGGCTTCGACGCGCCCGCGTCGGCCTGGTCGGACGGCGCTGCGTCCGAGCGCGGCGACCTCGCCGTGGCCTCGCCGGCGACGTCGCACGTCGAGGCGCGCGCCCACACGGCGGACGCCGTCGTCGACCCGACGGCGTCCGGACCGTCGGGGACGGGCGAGCGCGTGGTGACCGAACCGCACGACGGTCCCCGCCGCACTGCGACCGCCGAGGTCGCGGACCTGCTGACCGACCTCGTCGTCGTCGGTGCGCGGACCCTCGCGTTCACGCGGTCGCGCCGTGCCGCGGAGTCGGTCGCGTCCGCGACGCGCGACCACCTGCGCGACGTCGACCCGGACCTCGTGCGTGCCGTGTCCGCGTACCGCGGCGGCTACCTGCCGGAGGAGCGACGCGCGCTCGAGCGCTCGATCCGGACGGGCGACCTGCGCGCGCTCGCGACGACGAACGCCCTCGAGCTCGGCATCGACATCTCGGGGCTCGACGCCGTGCTCGTCGCCGGCTGGCCCGGGACGCGCGTGTCGCTGTGGCAGCAGGCGGGCCGGGCCGGCCGCGCGGGTGCGGACGGGCTGGTCGCGCTGGTCGCCCGCGAGGACCCGCTCGACACGTTCCTCGTGCACCACCCCGAGGCGATCTTCGACACCCCGGTCGAGGCCACGGTGTTCGACACCGGCAACCCGTACGTCCTCGCACCGCACCTGTGCGCGGCGGCCGCCGAGATCCCGCTGCGCGCCGACGAGCTCGACGTGTTCGGCCCGCAGGCACCCGTCCTGCTCGCGGAGCTCGTCGAGCGCGGTGCGCTGCGCCGCCGCTCGTCGGGCTGGTACTGGACCCACGCCGAGCCGGCGACCCGCCTCACGGACCTGCGCGGCTCGGGCGGCGACCCGGTCCGTGTGGTCGAGTCGGTCACGGGCCGTCTGCTCGGCACGGTCGACGCCGCCTCCGCGGACGCGACGGTCCACGACGGCGCCGTCTACGTGCACCAGGGAGCGACGTTCGTCGTCGACGAGCTGCACCTCGACGACGGCGTGGCGCTCGTGACCCGGCGCGACGTCGACTACGGGACGTGGGCGCGCTGGGTCACCTCGACCGAGATCGTGTCCGTCGACGAGGAGATCTCGTGGGGACCCGTCACCTGGGGCTTCGGCGCGGTCGACGTGACGACGCAGGTCCTCGGCTACCAGCGCAAACGCATCCCCGACCTCCAGGTGCTCGGCTCCACGGACCTCGACCTCCCGCCGCGGACGCTGCGCACCGCCGCCGCCTGGTGGACGGCCCCGGCCGACGTGCTCGAGGCCGCCGGCGTCAGCGAGGAGGACGCGCCTGGCGCGCTGCACGCGGCCGAGCACGCGTCGATCGGCCTGCTGCCGCTGCTCGCGACGTGCGACCGCTGGGACCTCGGCGGCCTGTCGACCGCGCTGCACGCCGACACGGGCCACGCGACCGTGTTCGTCCACGACGCCTACCCCGGTGGCGCCGGGTTCGCCGAGCACGGTTTCCGCGTGGCGCCGACGTGGCTGCGGGCCACGCGGGACGCGATCGCGGCTTGCCCGTGCCCGGGCGGGTGCCCCGCGTGCGTGCAGTCCCCCAAGTGCGGCAACGCGAACAACCCGCTCGACAAGGCGGCGGCCGTCCGGTTGCTCGACGTCGTGCTCGCGCACGCGCCGCAGCCCGACTGACACCTCGCCGATACCGCCGGCCCGACCGAGGCCGTCACCCGCCGCTCGCCGGCCGGGG
>NZ_JAAXOY010000433.1 GCF_012396155.1 Cellulomonas septica
GACCGCGCGCCCGTCCCGCTCGGACCGCCCCGATCTGCGCCATGGGGCCGCGCGGTCATCGGCGGACGGACCGTGCGATCAGGGCTCGACGAGGCGGCCGACGGCGTCGACGTGGACGTCCGCGCGCTCGCGCGTGCGCTCACGGGCGAAGTGCGCCGACTCGGCGACCATCCACGCGAGCCAGTGCTCACGCGCGTCGTCACCGTCCCGCTCCAACCCGCGCGACAACCGCAGGTCGCGCGGTGCCTCGACCCAGACCTTGACGGCCGCGACCGGATCCGCCGCGGTGCGCGCCGAACCGCACCCGTCGAGGACGAGGACGTCGGGCACCGGGACGTCGTGCCACTCGGCGAACGCTCCGGCCGTCCAGTCGTACCGGCGGTAGCGGCCCGGCCGCCCGGCGGCGAGCGGCTCGAGCACCTGCGCGTCGAGCCGCTCCCAGACGCCCTCGAGGTCGGACCACCCGTCGAGCAGGTCGTCGAGGTGCAGCACGGTCGCCCCCAGCGCCGCGCCGACCCGGCGCGCGAGCGTCGACTTGCCGGAGCCGGCCGGGCCGTCGACGCAGACGAGCCGCACGCCACCGAGGCGGGGCCGGGCGGCACGCACCCGCGCGACGACCACGTCGACGGCATCGGTCCTGGACGTCGGAACGGTCACGCGGCCTCCTCTCGACGGAGAGGACATCATGCCGGTCAGACGCGGAACGCCGCCGTCGACGACGCCAGACGCTCCGACACCTCCGCGATCGACCCGACGGTGACGCTCTCGCGCGCCAGGGCGTCGCTGGTCCGGCCCGCACCGCTCGCGACCGACGACACGGACGTCGCGATCTCCCCGATCCCCGTCGCCGCCTCGCCGACGCCGCGCGACATCGCGGCGGTCGTCGCGGACTGCTCCTCGACCGCCGCGGCGATCGTGGACTGGTACTCGTTGATCGCCGCGATGACCTGGGTGATGCGTCCGATGGCGTCCACGGCGGCCGTGGTGTCGACCTGGATCGCCGCGATCCGGCGCGCGATCTCGTCCGTCGCGCGCGCGGTCTCGCCCGCGAGCTCCTTGACCTCGTTCGCGACGACGACGAAGCCCTTGCCCGCGTCGCCCGCCCGGGCCGCCTCGATGGTCGCGTTGAGCGCCAGCAGGTTCGTCTGCTCCGCGATCGACGTGATGAGCCGCACGACGGCGCCGATCTGCTCCGAGGAGTCGCCGAGGCGTCCGACGGTGCGGACGGCGTCGTCGACCGCGGTCGTCGCCTCGGTCGCGACGTTGAGCGCCTCGCCGGCGTTGCTCGCGATCTGCCGGATCGAGGCGCCCATCTGGTCGGCACCGGCCGCGACCGAGCGCACGGTCTGCGCGACCTGCTCGGCGGCCGTGGCGGCAGCACCGGCGTCGGAGCTCGCGCGCTCCGCCGTGGCCGACAGTGTCCGGTTGCCGTCGTCGAGCTGCTGCGTCGCGTCGTGCAGGACGACCACCTCGTCGGCGACGGCCCGCAGGGACCCCTGCAGCGCGTCGAGCCCGGCGTCGAGGGCCCGGCCGGCCCGCCCGATCTGGTCCCGGTTGTCGAGCCGCGTGCGCTGGGTGAGGTCGCCCGCCTCGAGCGCTGCCGACACCCGGAACACACGGCGGAGCTCGCGGTCGATCGCGTGCGCGCCCCACGTCGTGAGGCCGCCCGCGAGGACGGTCGCGGCGGCGGCGAGGCCGAGGAGCGTGCGGCGGGTCGCGCCGACGTGCTCCGCGACCGCCGGGTCACCGCCCGCGAGCGCGACGACCTCGGTGCCGTCCACCCAGGCGACGACGAGGACGGCCAGGACCATCGTGAGCATGACGAGCGCGAGCGTGAGGACCTTCGCGCGGATCGACATGTTCGCGAACCACCGCTGGAAGCCCGTGAGGGTGCTCAGGTACGGCCGGTCCAGCGCGGCCGCCCGTCGCGCCGAACGGGCGGCCCGCGCGGGGCGGACGTCAGGACTCACGGCCGTGCTGGTGGTGCTCACTCGGGTGTCGCTCCTCGTCGTGCCGACCACGCCCTGGGACTGACGCGTGCCGGCGTGAGGGTCGCCGGACCCATCGGCCGACGAGCCCCGGAGCTGAGGAGCCTGCCCGGGTCAGTCGGTCGCGAACCTCTGGCGCAGAGCGGCTGCCGCGCCGCGCGCGGCCGCGAGCTGCTCGGCGACGCGCACCGGGGCGGTCCCTCCGGCGGCGTCGCGCGAGGCGAGCGAGCCCTCGACGGACAGGACCGACCGGACCCCGCTCGTGAGGTGCGGGGAGATCGCGACCAGGTCGTCGTCGCTGAGCTCCCACAGCTCGATCGCGGGCTCGCGCTCCTCGCACGCGCGGACGCACGCCCCGGCGATCTCGTGCGCGACCCGGAAGGCGACGCCCTCGCGGACGAGCCACTCGGCGACGTCCGTGGCCAGCGAGAAGCCCTGCGGGGCGAGCTCGGCCATGCGCTCGGTGTCGAACGTCAGGGTCGCGACCATCCCCGCGAACGCGGGCAGGAGGACCGTCAGCTGGTCCACCTGGTCGAAGACCGGCTCCTTGTCCTCCTGCAGGTCGCGGTTGTACGCGAGCGGGAGGCCCTTGAGCGTCGTGAGCAGGCCGGTGAGGTCGCCGACGAGGCGCCCCGCCTTGCCGCGCGCGAGCTCCGCGACGTCCGGGTTCTTCTTCTGCGGCATGATGCTCGACCCCGTGGAGTAGGCGTCGTGCAGCCGCACGAAGCCGAACTCCTTGGTCGACCAGAGCACGACCTCCTCGGCGAGCCGGGAGACGTCGACGGCGAGCATCGCGGCGACGAACGCGAACTCGGCGACGACGTCGCGCGACGCGGTGCCGTCGATCGAGTTCTCGACGGGACCGTCGAACCCGAGCTCCGCCGCGACCGCGGCCGGGTCGAGACCCAGCGACGAGCCGGCGAGCGCACCCGAGCCGTAGGGCGAGCGCGCGGCGCGCGCGTCCCAGTCGACCCAGCGGTCGACGTCGCGGAGCAGCGGCCACGCGTGCGCCAGCAGGTGGTGCGCGAGGAGGACGGGCTGCGCGTGCTGCAGGTGCGTGCGCCCGGGCATCGGG
>NZ_JAAXOY010000434.1 GCF_012396155.1 Cellulomonas septica
CCGCGGCGCGCAGCACGCCCTCGACCGAGGCCGCAGCCGCGCCCGACGGGGGAGCCGCGCCCGGCCCGGACGCCGCCGCAGGAGGCACCGTCACATCTCCTCGCCCGACCCGACCATGACGGCCCGCAGCTCGATGGCCCCGCCGAACCGGGTGTCCGGCCAGCGCGCGGCGATCTCCTCGGCGCGCTCGTGCGTCTCGACGTCGATCGCGACGTAGCCCGCGAACTGCTCCTTGCTCTCGACGAACGGCCCGTCGGTGAGCGTCGTGCGGCCGTCGACGAACCGCGTGGTGCGCGCGGCGGACGGGTCGGCGAGCGCCTCGCCGCCGACGAGCTCCCCGCGCTCGGTGAGCTCGTCCATGATCTCGCCGACCTCGGCGAAGAGCGCCGTCCGCTCCTGCTCGGAGAGCTCGTCCGTGAAGCCGGGCCGGTTCCAGATGAGCAGCATGTACTTCATGGGTCTGTCCTTCCGTCGGTCGACCGCCCCGGGCGGGTGGTCCGCGCTCTGGTCGGAGCCGGCCGACGGATCTCGACACGATCGCCGTGTCGAGATCGGCACGCCCGCTCCGACCACCCGACGACAGCATCCCGACACGACCAGGAGGACGCCATGACCCGGACCGGCAGGCTGCGCGTGCACACGATGTCGATGAGCCTCGACGGCTTCGTCGCGGGCCCCGACCAGTCGCTCGACGAGCCGCTCGGCGTGGGCGCGATGCACCTGCTGCACGGCTGGATGTTCGGCACGCGACGGTTCCAGGACCTCGACGAGGCCGAGGGTCGCCCACCCGCCGACGCGCTCGACGACGAGGCGGTCGACGCGGGCTTCGAGGGGATCGGCGCGTGGATCCTGGGCCGGAACATGTTCGGGCCGATCCGTGGCGACTGGGGCGACGGGTCGTGGCAGGGCTGGTGGGGCGAGGACCCGCCGTACCACTGCGACGTCTTCGTCCTCACGCACCACGCGCGCCCGCCGCTCGAGATGGCGGGCGGAACGACGTTCCACTTCGTGACCGACGGGATCCACGCGGCCCTGGACCGGGCGCGCGAGGCCGCCGGCGGGCTGGACGTGCGGCTCGGTGGGGGAGCGGCGACCGTGCGGCAGTACCTGGCCGCGCACCTCGTCGACGACCTGCGGTACGCCGTCGTGCCGGTGCTCCTGGGCCGCGGCGAGCGGCTGTTCGAGGACCTCGACGACCTGCCGGCGGCCTACCGCGTCGCGTCGGTGCGGCAGTCGTCGTCGGTCGTGCACGTCCACGTCGAGCGAGCCGTCTGACCGTCGCGAGCACGCGGCCGCCGCGCCGTTGCGGTCCGAGCGGCACGGCGGCACGCTCGGTCGGGAGGCCGCCCTCCCGGCACCGACCGGTGCGGGCGGGACGTGACGGCGCGTCGAGAGGTGGTGCGCGTGGCGGTCGTCGTCTGCACCGTGCGGGGATGCCGGTGAGCGTGCCTGGCGTGCACCTGCCGACGCAGCTCGACCCGGAGGTCGTCCGGGCCGTCGCGGGTCGGCGCGACGCCATCTCGTCGTGGTGGACGGTCGGTGCGCTGCTGGTGGTCGCCGCGTTCCTGGTGCTGGTCGCGGTGCGTCGTCGACGCCGCCGGCACGGTGGGGGCGGTGACGGTGCGTCCGAAGGGGACGACGGTGCACCCGCGACGGACGGCGCCGCCACGCGCAGGCCGACCAAGCGGCGCCGCCGGGCGTGGCCGTTCGTCACGGCGGCGACGCTCGTGACCGTCGTCGCGCTCGCCGTCGCGGCCAACGCGTTCTCGGGGTACGTCCCGAACGTGGCCGGGCTCGGCCTGTACGTGGGGTTCGGCGGTGCCGGTCCGCGGCCCGGCCCGACCGCGTCGGTCGTCCCGTCGCCCGGTGCGACCGTCGCGACGGTCGCGTCCCCACCGCCGACGGGGCACGGCAGGCTCGTCGAGACGACGATCGCGGCGCCCGCCGACCTGCGCGTGCCCACGTCGACGACGTACCTCTACACGCCGCCGGGTTACGACGACTCGGGCCGCACGCTCTACCCGCTCGTGATGCTGCTGCACGGTGCGCCGGGCACGTCGCAGGCGTGGTTCGGCAACGGGATCGCGCGGACGCTCGACGCGCTCATCACGTCGGGCCAGCTGCGGCCGGTGATCGTCGTGACGCCCGACACGAACGGCACGGGCACCGACGACACGGGCTGCCTCGACTCGACGCAGGGCGGCTCGGAGGTCGAGTCGTACCTCGAGGACGTCGTCGTGCCGTGGGCGGACGACCACTACCCGACGTCGCGCGACTGGCGGTACGGCGCGGTCGGCGGGATGTCCGCCGGGGCGTACTGCGCGCTCGACCAGGGCCTGCGGCACGTCGACCGGTACGGCACGATCCTCGCGATCATGCCGTACGACAGCCCCGGCTCCTCGGGCGTCGACCAGCTCGGCGCGGACGGCGACCTCGCGGCGCACACCCCGTCGCGCTACCTGCCGACGCTCGACCTGCCGCACCCCGTCGCGGTCTTCCTCGCCGACGGTGACGAGGAGGACGTCGCCGAGGTGCGCCGGGCCCGCACGGACCTCACGGCCGCCCTGCGGGCCCGCGGGCAGACGGTCGTGACGAGGATCGTCCCCGGAGGCCACGACTGGAACACCGCGGCCGAGGCGATCCCGTACGGGCTCGTCTTCTGGGAGCAGCAGATGCGGGCGGCCGACGCGGCCGGCGCGCCCTGAGCGACGCGCGGACGGGACGGAGGCTCTCAGCGAGCCGGGGGCCGGCACCCAGGGACGTCACAGCCGGCGGCGGTCGGATGGTCGTCGACGCAGTCCCCGCGGCACCGGAGGGCACGATGACCAGCACCGACGACGAGACGACCGACCCGACGACCAGCCGGACGACCAGCCGCACGACCAGCCGCACGACCAGGCCGACGCCCTGGGAGACGACCTGGCTGACCGCGAACGTCCGGCCCGCGGGGTCGTTCGGCCGCGAGGACGTCGAACGCCTGCGGGCGCTGCTCGACGCGCTGTCGGCGTCCGCGTCGCTCGTCGTCCTGGACCTGCAGGCGGCGTCGCTGCGCAGCGGCCGGGCCGCGGAGGCGATCGACGTCG
>NZ_JAAXOY010000435.1 GCF_012396155.1 Cellulomonas septica
CGCCGCCCGCGCCGCCGACGCCACCGTCGTGGCGCAGCGTCAGGACGAGGAGGAGCCGGCGGAGGAGGAGCAGGTCCAGGGCTCGTTCGTCCAGCGCGAGGAGGCCGCCGAGGAGGAGATGGAGGAGGGCTGAGCCCGCACGGACGTCCGGCTCGCGCCGACGCCCGATCGGGCAACCACACCGGCCCTCAGGGGCGTCCGGGCGGACCACCGCCCTCCCGACCGCCCGCAGCACGCTGACCAGTACGACTCCCTGTGCCCGAAGGAGGGGACATGCCGACCTACCTGTCACCCGGCGTCTACGTCGAGGAGGTGGAGGCGGGCACCCGGCCCATCGAGGGGGTCGGGACGTCCGTCGCCGCGTTCGTCGGCCTGGCGGCGAAGGGTCCGTTCAACACGCCGACGCTCGTCTCGAACTGGACGCAGTACGCCGAGACCTTCGGCGACTTCCTGCCGAACTCGTACCTCGCGCACTCCGTGTACGGGTACTTCCTCAACGGCGGCTCGAACGCCTACGTCGTCCGGATCGGCGCCGACGGTGCCGCCGCCGACGACCCCGAGGCGCAGCCGCGCACCCGCACCTCGCCGAAGGCGCTGCCCGCGGTCCCGCAGGCGGTGCTGGGCGCGTACAAGGTGTCGGCGTCGGACAAGGCGCCGAAGACGAAGAAGCTGAGCGTCGAGGTGGCCGAGCCGGGCGGCGACAACCCGCCGGACGACCACTTCAAGCTGGTCATCCACGTCGACGGCAAGGCCACCGAGACGTACGACCACGTCACCACCAAGCGCGGCGACGACAACGTCGCGACCAAGGTGAACGCGCAGTCGAAGCTCGTGACGATCGAGGAGCTCGCGAGCGGCAGCGCGCTCGCGAAGCCGGACAAGGGGATCGCCGACCTCGTCGAGCCCGAGCCGGAGCCCGAGCCGCCCGCCACGGGCGACCTGGGCGCCGACGACTACATCGGCGACGCGGCCGACCGCACCGGGTTCTCGGGCCTGGAGGCGATCGACGAGATCACGATCGTCGCCGTCCCCGACCTCGTGGCCGCGCTCGAGCAGGGCGCGATCGACCTGGAGACGTTCCAGGCCGTGCAGCTCGCCGTGATCGCGCACTGCGAGCTCATGGGCGACCGCATGGCGATCCTCGACCCGCCGCCCGGGCTCGGGCCGCAGGCGATCAAGGACTGGCGCGTCGACACCGCGGGCTACGACTCCAAGTACGCGACGCTGTACTGGCCGTACATCAAGGTGTTCGACCCCGCGTCCGGCTCGAACAAGTTCGTGCCGCCGTCGGGCCACATGGCCGGCATCTGGGCGCGCAACGACGACACGCGCGGCGTGCACAAGGCGCCCGCGAACGAGGTCGTCCGTGGCGCGATCACGCTGCAGACGCAGATCACGCGCGCCGAGCACAACCTGCTCAACCCGGTGGGGATCAACGCGATCCGCACGTTCCCCGGCCGCGGGGTGCGCGTCTGGGGCGCCCGGACCCTGTCGTCCGACCCGGCCTGGCGGTACGTCAACGTGCGGCGGCTCTTCAACTACCTCGAGGAGTCGATCCTCATCGGCACCCAGTGGGTGGTGTTCGAGCCGAACGACGACGCGCTGTGGGCCCGCATCCGCCGGACCATCTCCGCGTTCCTCGTCAACGAGTGGCGCAAGGGCGCCCTGTTCGGGCTCAGCCCCGAGGAGGCGTTCTTCGTCCAGTGCGACCGGGAGACGAACCCCGCCGAGGGGATCGACGCGGGCCAGGTCGTCTGCCGCATCGGGGTCGCGCCGGTCAAGCCCGCCGAGTTCGTGATCTTCCAGCTCTCCCAGTTCTCCGGCGGCACGAGCCTCGTCGGCGAGTGACCGGTCCCGACGACCACAGGAACGGTGAAACATGGCACTCCCCGACACCTTCGACCTCGCCACCGCGTACTCGTTCTCGGTGAAGATCGACGGCATCCAGATCCCGCACGTCATGGAGGTCAGCGGGCTCAAGGCCGAGGTCGACAAGGTCACCTACCAGCAGCAGGCGTCCGACGGGAAGTTCGTCACGCGCCAGATGATGGGCCGCCAGAAGGCCGGCGAGTTCAAGGTCAAGCGCGGCCTCACCGACTCGACGACCGTCACGGACTGGCTCAAGGCGGTCTTCGAGGGCAAGCTCGCCGACGCCCGCAAGACGGCCGAGGTCGCGATCTACACGTCCGACAACCAGCTGCTCAAGCGGATGAACTTCCGCAACGTGTGGGTCAAGGACGTCGAGCTCGGCGGCACCCTCAAGGCCGGGTCCACCGAGCCGCTGTCCGAGACGTTCACGGTCTGCTGGGACGAGATGGAGTTCGCCTGATGCGACGCTCCCTGCCCGTCCAGCTGGACGCGCCCGAGGTCGACGAGGTGCCCGCCGGCACACCGTCGGCCTCGGCCGTCCGGCGGGACGCGCTGCGCACCGAGTTCGACTTCCAGCTCCCGCGCGGGTACCTGGACGGCGACGGCGTGCTGCACCGGCACGGCACCATGCGGCTCGCGACGGCCCGCGACGAGCTGCTGCCCCTGTACGACGCGCGCGTGCAGGAGAACCCGGCCTACACGACGGTCGTGCTGCTGAGCCGCGTCATCACGTCGCTCGGCACCCTCGGCGCGGTCACGCAGAGCGTCGTCGAGAACATGTTCGCGTCCGACGTGGCGTTCCTGCAGGACCTGTACCGGCGCATCAACGCCGAGGGGCACACACGCGCCGCCGTCACGTGCCCGTCGTGCCAGCACCGCTTCGACGTCGACATCTCCGGTGGGCGCCTGGGGGAATCGTGACGTACGCGCCGGCCCGCATCCGGGAGGAGGTCGCGTACGTCGCCTACCACTTCCACTGGTCCCACGACGAGATCCTCGACCTCGAGCACCCGCAGCGGCTCGCCTACGTCCAGGAGATCGCGGCGATCAACCGCCGCATGAGCGAGGAGCGCTGACGTGCGCTGGCCGTGGCAGCGGGACCGTGGAGTCCCGCCCGTCGCCGACCCCGGGACGCGCGCGTCGCACCCGGGTGTCGGTGTCGTGGC
>NZ_JAAXOY010000436.1 GCF_012396155.1 Cellulomonas septica
CCGACCGCGCCGCGCGTGGCCGTCCGGGCGACGCGCCGACGGCGGGCGCGGGTCCGGACGCGCGTCATGTCGAACGCGGTCGGGACGCCGGCGGGCTCGCCGTCGATCGTGGTGTGCAGCGTGCGGGACAGGTCGGTGCTCATCGTGCCTCCCGGGTCGTCACGAGCTCGATGTCGGTGGTGCGGTCCGCGTCGAGCGGGCCGAGGACCCCTTCGAGGGCGTCCATCGCGTCGGACAGGTACCGCTTGACGGTGCCGTCGGCGAGCCTGAGGGTCCGGGCGATCTCCGCGACGGTCAGGTCGTCGTAGAACCGCAGGACGACGCACGCCCGCAGACGCGGGGACAGGGTCGCGAGCGCGGCCTCGACGCTCGCCCGTTCGACGGCGGACGCCTCGGGCGACTCGACGAGCTCGTCGCGCGCGACGAGGTGCCGGACGCTGCGCCACCGCGTCGTCCGGCGGTGCCCGTCGAGGAACTCCGTGAGGATCGCGCGGCGCACGTACGCCTCGGCGGCGACGGCGTCGCGCAGCGGGCGCGTCCGGCCGAAGCAGCGGACGAGCGCCTCCTGGACGACGTCCTCCGCCTGCCGCCGGTCGCCCGTGAGGTACGTCGCGTACCGCACGAGCGCGTGCCCGCGGACCTGCACCAGGTCGTCGAGCACCTGTTCCCACGCCGCCATGCGTCCTCCTGTCCGGTCGTCGCGCTCAGGACGTCCGGGAGGCCGGAAACGTTGGGCGACGCCTCACCTCGCGGCCATCGCGTGCGTCACGGCTCGTCCACCCGGTACACCAGCGAGTCGCGGCCGTCGCTTGTCGTCGACCTCGTCACGACGACGCGCCACCCGTCGGCGGTCGTGAGCGTCGCCGTCGTCGAGCCGAGCCCGATCTCGAGGCGCTCGTAGTTCCGCTGGAGAATCGCGACCGCTCGATCGAGCCGGTCGTCGCCCTCGACCGCGAGCTCCACGGTCCAGCCGCCGACCGCCGCGCGTTCGGCGCTGACGACGGTTCCGCCGGGCATGGGCACGCGGTCGGCCGGGAACGCCCGCGGAAGCCCGGTCACCTCGTCGGTCGTGGGCAGCAGCTCGACCGGCCACGGACCGGCGACGCCGAGCAGCGGCTGGTCGGGGTAGAGGACGTCCGGGGCGGCGTAGAGGTCGTAGCGGCCGGCCGGGAGCGCGGAGCCGTCGCAGCCTGCCACGGTCGGCGTCGTGCGGATCACCGTCGCGCCTCCGCCGTCGGGCCAGAGCTTCTCGTCCCGCACGGAGCTCGTCGACGTCCCCGGGTCGGACCCACCGCCGTCGACCTGTGCCCATCCGACGACGACGTCGTCGGAGGCGAGGAGCAGCCGCACCGCGGAGCTCACCGGATCGCCCCCGTCGTCGAGCGGCCGGACGACCAGCAGGTCGATCTCGCGGCCGCCGTAGCGGCCGAGGCTGAGGGCCGAGTCCCGCGAGCGCTGGACGGCGTACGCACCCAGGGCGGACACCGCGTCGGCGCCGGACCCGACCGAGAGGTCGGGGTCCGGGTGCTCGGCGGCGTAGCCGGCGATGTCGGTCCCGCACTCCGCCGGCGCCCCCGGCGCGGCCGGTCCGAACGACGGGCCCCCGTCGTCCCGGCCGTCGGAGAGCCGGACGCCGACGACGGCGATCGCCCCCGCCGTCCCCACGCCGACCGCCGTACGTGCGCCGGTCCGCACCGCACGCCGGCGGCGGATGCGGCCGACCAGGTCGTGCGACGTGAAGGGCGAGTCGTCGCTGCCGCCGTCGATCGCGTCGTGCATGCCGGTGCGCAGGTGGGTGCTCATCGTGCGCTCCTTCCCGGAGTGGCGTCGACCAGGTGGATGTCGTCGTGGGCGTCGGCGAGCGGGCCGAGCAGGCGCTCGAGCCGCTCGGTCGCCTCGGACAGGTACCGCTTGACCGTCCCGTCGGCGATGCCGAGGGTGCGGGCGATCTCGGGGACGGTGAGGTCGTCGTAGAACCGCAGGACGACGACGGCGCGCTGCCGCGGCGGGAGCGTCGCGACGGCGGACTGCACGTCGAGCCGGGCGCTGCTCGTGGGCTCGGGTCCGGGTGACTCGTCGGCGCGGGCCAGGAGGTGCTGGACGGCGCCCCAGCGGCGGCGTCGACGGTGCTCCTCGACGAAGAGCGTGAGGATCGTCCGGCGCACGTAGGACTCGGCGGCGTGCGCCTCGCGCAGCGCGTACCGGCGGCTGAAGCAGCGCACGACGGCGTCCTGCACGAGGTCCTCGCCGCTGCGGCTGTCGCCCGTGAGCATGGTGGCGTAGCGGACGAGCGCGGCGCCGCGGGTGCGGAGCAGCTCGTCGAGCACCTGTTCCCAGGCGGGCATCGGACCTCCCTGTCGTGGCCGTCATGGTGCACGACGGTCGGTGGGGTCCGGATCGTTGTGGCGACGTGCCACCCGGGTGCTACGTGCCCGGGACTGCGCGCGCGTACCGGGCGGCGAGGACGCGGACGTGGTCGACGAGCTCGGGCGGCTCCTCGACGTGGAAGTCGAGGCCGAGCATGCCGATCCAGACGGCGACGACCTCGACGCTGTCACCGCCGGTGACGAGGACGCTGCGGCCGTCGTCGGTGGCCTCGACGGTGCCGACGGTGGGGTTGATGCGCGCGAGCACCTCCTCGGGCGGGGCGTCGACGGTGATGCACGCGTGCACGGCCCAGCCGGTCCGGGCGACCTCGCGCACGGTGAACTCCGTGACGTCCTCGGGGAACGGCGTCGGGGTGAAGCGGCGGCCGCCCGGCGTGCGCAGGCGGAGCCAGTCGACGCGGTAGGGCGCCCACGTGCCCGTCGCCGGGGAGCGGGCGACGAGGAACCACCGGCGCTGCCACGCGACCAGGCGGTACGGCTCGATCTCGACGGGCTCGTCGCGGTAGAACGCGCGCAGGCCCTGGTGGTCGCGGACGGCGTCGGCGAGCGCCGCGAGGACGCCCGTGTCGACGGCCGGGTCCTCGACGTTGGAGTCGGTGTTCTCCGGCCCGCTCGCGCTCGCGTCGCGGATCGACGCGAGCCGTCGGCGGAGCCGGTCGGGCAGGACCTGCTCGAGCTTGGCGAGCGCGGACCGGGCGGGGTCCTCGAACCCCG
>NZ_JAAXOY010000437.1 GCF_012396155.1 Cellulomonas septica
GTCGGCGGTGCCGGAGCGGGCGCGCGACAGCACGGCCTCGAGCGGCCGGGTCCCGAACGGGGCACGCCCGGTCGCGGCGAACGCGAGGACGGCGGCCCAGCCCCAGTAGTCGCTCGCCGCGGTGGGCTCGTCGCCGTCGAGCAGCTCGGGTGCGAGGTAGCCGGGCGTGCCGATGACCAGGCCGTCCGACGTGAGCGGCGCGTCGCCGGCCGCCTGCGCGATGCCGAAGTCGATGAGCACGGGCCCGTCGTCGGTCACGAGCACGTTCGCGGGCTTGAGGTCGCGGTGCACGACTCCGGCGCCGTGCACGGCCGCGAGCGCAGCCCGCAGCCCTTCGGCGAGGTCGAGCAGGTCCTGCGCGTCGAGCGGCCCGCGCTCGCGCACGTGCTCCTCGAGCGTGTCGCCGTCGACGAGCTCGGTCACGAGGAACGCCTCGGTCGAGTCGGCCTCGGCGTCGAGGATCGCGGCGACGCCCGGGTGCCGGAGCTTCTGGAGCGCGCGGACCTCGCGGCGCAACCGGTCGCGTGCGACGGCGTCGGAGCCGAGCTGCGGGTGCAGCAGCTTGAGCGCGACGGCCGTGCCGCCGCCGTCGACGGCCCGGTACACGGTCCCCATGCCGCCCGAGCCGAGCGGCGCGACGATGCGGTACCCCCCGATGTCCGACCCCGGCGTCAGACCGATCCGCTCCATGCCCCGCAACCTAGCCCGCGCCGCGGACGGGCGTCCCCCAACGCGCGGGTGACGTGTGACGCGCGTCGCGTCGGCCCGTGACCAGGGGCGCTCACCTGGCCCGACGGCTAGGGTCGACGCAGACCCGAGGAGTTGATCTCGTTGCCTTCCGACGTGCCTGACGCCGGCTACGACCTGCTCGTCGTCGCGAACCGTCTCCCCGTGGACGTCGCGCTGGGGGACGACGGCGAGCCCACCTGGACCCGCTCACCCGGCGGTCTCGTGACCGCCCTGGCGCCCGTGATGTCCGGCGCCGACGGCGCGTGGATCGGCTGGGGCGGCTCGCCCGACCTCGAGCTCGAGCCGTTCGAGGTCGACGGCACGCAGCTCGTGCCCGTGACGCTGAGCCAGGCCGACGTCGAGCGGTACTACGAGGGCTTCGCGAACGACACGCTGTGGCCGCTGTACCACGACGTCATCGCGCCGCCGACGTTCCACCGGCAGTGGTGGGACGCCTACCAGCGCGTGAACAAGCGGTTCGCCGAGGCCGCCGCGAAGGCCGCGTCGAAGGGCGCGACGGTGTGGGTGCACGACTACCAGCTGCAGCTCGTTCCGAAGATGCTGCGCGAGCTGCGCCCGGACCTGCGGATCGGCTACTTCCACCACATCCCGTTCCCGCCGCTCGAGATCTTCGCGCAGCTCCCGTGGCGCCGGCAGGTCGTCGAAGGGCTGCTCGGTGCGGACCTGGTCGGCTTCCAGCGCGCCGGCGACGCGGCGAACTTCGTGCGGATCGTGCGGCGCCTGACGGACCTCACGACGCGCGGCCAGGTGGTCACGCTCATGAAGCACGGCCGCGTCGACCGGCACGTGCGCGCGGCCGCGTTCCCCATCTCGATCGACTCGCACGCGTTCGACGACCTGGCCCGCAGCCACGACGTGCAGATGCGCGCCAAGCAGCTCCGGCACGAGCTCGGCGACCCGAAGGTCGTGCTGCTCGGCGTCGACCGGCTCGACTACACCAAGGGTATCCGGCACCGCATCAAGGCGTACGGCGAGCTCATCGAGGACGGCCGGCTGTCGTCGCAGGACACCGTGCTCATCCAGGTCGCGAGCCCGAGCCGGGAGAACGTGGGCGCGTACCAGCAGCTGCGCGACGAGGTCGAGCTGCTCGTCGGGCGCATCAACGGCGACTTCGGCCAGGTGGGCCACCAGCCCGTGCAGTACCTGCACCAGTCGTTCCCGATGGAGGAGATGGCGGCCCTGTACCTCGCGGCCGACGTCATGCTCGTCACCGCGCTGCGGGACGGCATGAACCTCGTCGCGAAAGAGTACGTCGCGGCCCGCTCCGACGACCGCGGCGCGCTGGTCCTCTCGGAGTTCACGGGAGCCGCCGACGAGCTGCAGGGCGCGGTCCTGGTGAACCCGCACGACATCGACGGCATGAAGGACGCGATCACGTACGCCGTGCACATGGACCAGCGGGAGGCGCGCAAGCGCATGCGCCGCCTGCGTCGCCGCGTGCTCGGCCACGACGTGACCGCCTGGTCGAAGGAGTTCCTCGCGGTGCTGACGGCGATCCCCGCCCGGACGGACCATGTCTGACGGCCCCGCGGACGCCGCGGCCCTGCGCGACCTGCTCACCGGTCTCGCCGCCGACCCCGCGTCCCGACCGCTGCTCGTCGCGCTCGACTTCGACGGCACCCTCGCACCCCTGCAGGACGACCCGCAGGCGTCGCGGATCCTGCCCGACGGCGTCGAGGCGCTCACCCGGCTCGCGGCGGCCGAGGGCGTCGCGCTCGCGCTCGTGTCCGGCCGGGCGATGAACGACCTGCACGCGCTCGCGGAGGTCCCGCCCGGCACGTACCTGGTCGGCAGCCACGGCGCCGAGCGGGCGCGCGTCACGCGGTACGGGCTCGACCGCGACGTCGTGCAGCTCACCGACGAGCAGGCGGACCGGCTCGCGGCGCTCGGCGCGGAGGCCGCCCAGGTCGCGCGCGGACGCGACGGTGTGTGGGTCGAGACGAAGCCGACCGCCGTCGTCGTGCACACCCGCCTGGCCGAGCCGGAGGTGGCCGAGCCCGCCGAGACGGAGGCGATCGCGCTCGGCGAGCGGCTCGGGTCCGGGGTCCTGCACGGCAAGGACGTCGTCGAGATCTCCGTGCTGCGGGCCAGCAAGGGCGAGGCGCTGACCGCGCTGCGCGACGAGCTCGGTGCGCCGGTCGTGCTCTACGCGGGCGACGACGTGACCGACGAGCACGCGTTCGCGGCGCTCGGAGAGCGCGACGTCACCGTGAAGGTCGGGCCGGGCGACACGTCCGCGCGGTTCCGCGTGGAGGACCCGCACGCCGCGGTCGACGCGCTCGCCGACCTCGCGGCGCGGCTGCACGTCTGACC
>NZ_JAAXOY010000438.1 GCF_012396155.1 Cellulomonas septica
GCCGAGCCAGCGGGCGCGGCTCTTCGCGGCACGCTCGCCGCGCCAGACGACAATCGACCGGTCGGCCTGCCACGGCAGCACGCCGTCGGCGCCGACCTCGGTGGCCGCCTCGATCGCCATCTCGTCGCGGTCGCCCTTGGCCAGGGCCTGCACGAGGACGAGCGCGACGTGGGGGGCGGGCTCGACGACGACGTCGTCGACGCGCAGGTGGACCCCCTCGCCGCCGACGGACTCGACCACGCCGACCAGCCGCACCCCGGCGCCGTCGACCACGTCGACCCGCTCCCCCGGCCCGCGCCGCTGCACGACGCCCGCGTGCCGGCCCTCGGAGCCGTCGAGCAGGTACGTGACGCCCGCGACCACGCCGGCGAGCGTCCCCGGCTCCGCGAGGAAGACGGGTGCGCTCACCTCAGCGGCCCGAGAGCTTGTCGCGCAGCTTCGCGAACACGCCGCTGCTCGCGCTCGCGAGCCGCGACTCCGGGCGCTCCTCGCCGCGGAGCACCGCGAGCCGCCGCAGCAGCTCGACCTGCTCGTCGTCGAGCGCCGTCGGGACCTGCACCTCGACGTGCACGTGCAGGTCGCCGCGCCCGCCCGCGTGCAGGTGGCCGACGCCCAGACCCTTGAGCGTGACGACCTGGGCGGGCTGGGTGCCCGGGCGCAGGTCGACCTCGCGCTCCCCGTCGAGGGTGTCGCGCTGGAGCGTCGTGCCCAGCGCGGCCGCGGTCATCGGCACCTGGAGCGTCGCGTGCAGGTCGTCGCCGCGGCGCACGAACGTGTCGTGCTTGCGCTCGTGCACCTCGAGGTAGACGTCGCCCGCGGGACCGCCGCCCGGGCCGACCTCGCCCTGACCCGTGAGCTTGATGCGCGTGCCCGTGTCGACGCCCGCGGGCACGTCGACGCCGAGCGTCCGGCGCGACCGCACCCGGCCCTCGCCCGAGCACTCGGGGCACGGCTCGGGGATGACCGTGCCGAACCCGTGGCACGCGGCGCACGGCTGCGTCGTCATGACCTGGCCGAGGAAGGACCGCGCGACGCGCTGGACCGACCCGCGGCCGTGGCAGACCTCGCACGTGCGCGGCGACGTGCCGGGGCGGCAGCACGAGCCGCCGCACGTCGGGCACAGCACGGCCGTGTCGACCGGCACCTCCTTGTGCGCGCCGAACGTCACCTCGGTGAGGTCGAGGTCGAGGCGCACGAGCGCGTCCTGGCCGCGGCGGGCGCGCGGGATGGGTCCGCGCTGCGCGCCCGCACCCGCGGCCGCGCCGAAGAACGTCTCGAAGATGTCCTGGAAGCCGAACCCGCCGCCCATGCCGCCGCCGGGCGACGCCGGGTCGGCACCGAGGTCGTACGCGCGGCGCTTCTCGGGGTTGGACAGCACGTCGTAGGCGCGCGAGACGTCCTTGAAGCGCTCCTCGGACGCCGAGTCGCTGCCGGCGACGTCGGGGTGGTGCTCGCGCGCGAGCTTCCGGTACGCCTTCTTGATCTGCTCCGGCGACGCGTCGCGCGGGACACCGAGGATCTCGTAGTAGTCGGTCACGTTCGGGTGCGCTCGCTTCCTGTGCTCAGGCACGCGGTGGGGACGGGCCGGGGACGCCGCTGCGGGCTCATCCGGCGAGGATGCGGGTCAGGTAGCGGGCGACGGCGCGCACGGCGGTCATCGTCCCGGGGTAGTCCATGCGCAACGGGCCCAGCGAGCCGACGCGCGCGACGACCGCGCCGCTCTCGTCGCCGTAGCCCGTCGTGACGAAGCTCGTCTCCAGCAGGCCGTCGTGCTGCGTCTCGCGCCCGATCCGCATGCTGACCGCGGCCTGGTCCTCGGCCATCTCGGACAGCAGGCGCAGGAGCACGACCTGCTCCTCGAGCGCCTCGAGCACCGGGCCGATCGAGTGCGCGAAGTCGACACCGCCGCCGCGGGCGAGGTTCGCGGTGCCGGCCAGCACGACTCGCTCCTCGCTCTCCTGCGCGAGCGTCTCCTCGACCAGCGCGACGACCTGGCGGACCAGCGGCGCGTCCTGCGGCGCGAACGCGTCGTGCAGCTCGCGGAACGCGTCGGGGAGCTCCGACAGACGCCGGCCGGTCGCGGCCACGTTGAGGCGGGCGCGCAGCTGCGCCACGACCGCCTCGTCGACGTCGTGGTCCTGCTCCAGCGTGCGCTGCTCGACACGGCCCGTGTCGGTGATGAGGACGACGAGCAGGTGCCGGGCCCCCACGGTGACGAGCTCGACGTGCCGCAGCGCCGAACGCCGCAGCGACGGGTACTGCACGACCGCGACCTGCCCGGTGAGCTGCGCGATGAGCCGCACCGCGCGGTCGACCACGTCGTCGAGGTCCACCGCGTGGTCGAGGAACTCGCCGATCGCGCGCCGCTCGGCCGCCGACATCGGCTTGACCGTCGTGAGCCGGTCGACGAACAGGCGGTAGCCCTTGTCCGTCGGGACGCGCCCGGCCGACGTGTGCGGCTGCGCGATGTACCCGGCGTCCTCGAGCGCCGCCATGTCGTTGCGGATCGTCGCGGGCGACACGCCCAGCGCGTGCCGCTCGACGAGCGCGCGCGACCCGACGGGCTCACGCGTCGCGACGTAGTCCTCGACGATCGCGCGCAGCACGTCCAGCCGACGGTCCTCGCTCACTCTCGCCTCCCCTGCGTCGGTCCCGGGCCTGGCGGCCACGGGTAGCACTCGCCGTGCACGAGTGCCAATCCTACGCCGCGCCCCCGACGTGCCGGCGGCGCGTGCACCGGCGCCCTAGAGTGCCGCGCGTGACTCAGGACCGCTACGGCTCGGACGTGCTCGGGGGCTCCGGCTCCTCCCACCACCGCCCGGCCCGCACGTCACGGCCGCAGGCCGCCGACGTCGGCCTCGTCGTCGAGGAGGTGACGACGGGGTGGGTCGGCGCGGTCGTCCGCGTCGAGAAGTCGGGCGGCATGCACGTCGTCGTCCTCGAGGACCGGCGCGGCCGGACCCGCACGTTCCCGCTCGGACCGGGGTTCTGGGTCGACGGCGAGCCCGTCGCGCTCACCGCCCCGGTCCGCGCGACCGCGCCCGCGGCCCCGACCCGGACCGCGTCCGGGTC
>NZ_JAAXOY010000439.1 GCF_012396155.1 Cellulomonas septica
CTCGCGCTGCTGGGCACGGGCGCGACCGTCGGGGTGCTGTCGGGCGCGTCGCCGGGGCGGCGGGCGCTGCGTCAGCTCGCGATCGGGTTCGGGGCGGCCGCGGTCACGTACGTGCTGGGGCTGGCGTTCGGCACGTCGGTCGCGTGACGACCGCTCGGCCGCGACGGACGCGGACGGGACGGGCCCGCCGCCCGGTGGGTGGACGAGGTTTGGCAATCCTTACTTAGTTGAGGCTAACCTGCGCGTGTGCCCACGACGCCCCCGTCCGACGACGCACCCGCCATGCCCGGTGTGCCCGCGCTCCGCGGCCACGACCTGTGCCTGGCCTACCACGGCACGGTCGTCGTCGAGCGCGCCGGCCTGCGCCTGCTGCCCGGTGAGGTCACCGCGCTGATCGGCCCCAACGGCTCCGGCAAGTCCACGCTGCTGCGCGCGCTCGCACGGCTGCACCGGCCCGAGGTCGGCACGATCGCGCTCCCCGACGTCGAGGACGCCCGCACGCTGTCGGCGCAGCACTTCGCGCGCCGCGTCACGCTGCTGTCGCAGTCCCGGCCCACGCCGTCGGGCGTCTGCGTCCGCGACGTCGTCGGCTACGGCCGCCACCCGTACCGCGGGCGCTGGCGCCAGGACGACCCCGACGGCCCCCGCGCGATCGCGTGGGCGATGGACGTCACGGGCACGACCGACATGGCCGCGCGCCCGGTCGACGAGCTGTCCGGCGGCGAGCTGCAGCGCGTCTGGCTCGCGACGTGCCTCGCGCAGGACACGCGCGTGCTGCTGCTCGACGAGCCCACGACCTACCTGGACCTGCGCTACCAGGTCGAGATCCTCGACCTGGTGCGCGACCTGGCCGACGAGCACGGCGTGGCCGTCGGCGTCGTCCTGCACGACCTGGACCAGGCCGCCGCCGTCGCCGACCACGTGGTGCTGCTGCGCCGCGGCGAGGTCGTCGGCGCGGGCCTCCCGCACGAGGTCCTCACCGCCGACGCGCTCACGGAGACCTACGGCATCCGCATCGACGTGACCGTCGACGACCACGGCCGCGTCCGCACGCGCCCCGTCGGCCGGCACACGCACCGCGCCCTCACGCCTGCCTGACCTGCCTGACACACCCGCGCCCCGCCCCCGCGAGGCGCGCCACCACCACCCGAGGAACCCCATGCGAACCCTGCGCGCCCTGCCCGCCGCCGTCGTGACGGGCACCGTCGCCGCCCTGCTGCTGACCGCCTGCGGCACGACCGAGGAGCCCGCCGCCGCGGCGGAGTCCGGCGCCCCCGAGGCGACCGGCGGCCCGGTCACCATCACCGACGACCGCGGCGAGGAGGTCACGCTCGACGCCCCGGCGACGGACGTCGTCTCGCTCGAGTGGGGCCTCACGGAGAACCTGCTGACGCTCGGCGTCACGCCCGTCGGCCAGGCCGACGTCAAGGGCTACAACGTGTGGGACACGGTCGTGCCGCTCGACGCGTCCGTCGCCGACGTGGGCATGCGCGGCGAGCCGAGCCTCGACGCGATCGCCGCGCTCGACGCCGACCTCGTCGTCACCACGACCGACCTCCCGGAGGAGGTCATCGCGCAGATCGAGGAGACCGTCCCCGTCATCGCGCTGCGGGGCTCGGACGCGACCGACCCGATCGGCCACATGGAGCGGACGATCGAGGTCCTCGGCCAGGCCACCGGCACGGAGGACGAGGCTGCGAAGGCCCTCGAGGAGTTCGACGCCGCCGTCGCCGACGCCAAGGCCGAGCTCGAGGACGCGGGCCTGTCCGGCGCGAAGGTCGCGATGGCCGACGGCTGGCTGTCCGACGGCGCCGTCTCGATCCGTGCGTACACCGAGGGCTCGTACCTCGGCGGCATCGGCCAGCTCCTCGGCCTCGAGAACGCGTGGTCGCTCGAGGGCGACCCCGACTACGGCCTCGGCGGCACGGACGTCGAGGGCCTGACCGCGCTCGGCGAGGACGTGCACTTCCTCTACATCGCCAACGACACCGAGGGCGGCGACGCGTTCACCGAGGGCCTCGGTACCAACGCGATCTGGCAGCAGCTGCCGTTCGTCGTCGCCGGCGACGTGCACCGTCTGCCCGACGGCATCTGGCTGTTCGGCGGTCCCGCCTCGGGTGAGGCGTGGATCGACGCGACGGTGGACGCGCTGACCAAGTGAGCCTCGGTCTCGACGAGCAGGTCGACGCACCGGCGGGCACGCGCCCGGTCCGGGGTGGCGCGACGGCGACCCCCGCCGCGCCGCTCCGCACCGCCGCGCTGCCGCTCGTGGGGGTGTTCACCGCGGCCGTCGTCCTCGTGGCGGCGCTCGCGGTGCTCGACCTCACGCTGGGCACCTCCGACGTGGGGGCCCTCGACCTGTGGCACCTGCTGCGGGGCACGAGCGACGACCAGACCCTCGCGGTCCTCGTCGCGTCGCGCGCCCCGCGGGTGCTCGCCGGCCTGCTCGTCGGGGCCGCGCTCGGCGTCTCGGGCGGTGCGCTGCAGTCGGTGGCGCGCAACCCGCTGGCGTCGCCCGACACGCTCGCGGTCAACGCGGGCGCGTACGTCACGGTCGTCCTGGCGGCCGTCCTCGGGATCTCCCTGCCGTTCGCGCTGAGCGGCGCGCTCACGTTCGTCGGCGGCCTGGCCGCGGCGGCGTTCGTGCTCGCGATCGCGCGCGGCGGTGCCGCCGGTCCGTCGCGCCTGGTGCTCGCGGGCTCGGCGACGATGCTCGCGCTCTCGTCGATCACCTACCTGCTCATGCTGCTGTTCGAGCAGGAGACGCAGGGCATGTTCGCGTGGGGCGAGGGCACGATCGTGCAGTCCGGCACGCAGAAGGTCGCCCAGGCGGCGCCCGTCGTGCTGGTCGCGATCGTGGTGCTCGTCGTGTGGTCCCGACGTCTCGACGTCCTCGCGCTCGGCGACGACACCGCGTCGGTGCTGGGGCTCGACGTCCGGCGCACGCGCGTCGTCGCCGTGCTGCTCGCGGTGCTCCTGGCCGCGCTCGCCGTGACGGTCGCCGGTCCCGTCGGCTTCGTCGGCCTGTCCGCGCCGGTCATCGCGCGGCTCGTCGCGTCGCGCGTCCCCGGCCTGTTCCGGCACCGGC
This sequence comes from Cellulomonas septica, assembly GCF_012396155.1. Taxonomy (GTDB): domain Bacteria; phylum Actinomycetota; class Actinomycetes; order Actinomycetales; family Cellulomonadaceae; genus Cellulomonas; species Cellulomonas septica. The sequence continues at coordinate 3,089 of NZ_JAAXOY010000439.1, forward strand.
TG
>NZ_JAAXOY010000044.1 GCF_012396155.1 Cellulomonas septica
CTCGACGAGCTCGTCACGCAGCGTGTCGAGCAGGGCCGCGAGCCGCACCACCTGCGGGTCGGTCGACCGCGTGGGGACGTCGAGCGCCGGGACGAGCGTGGGGACGGAGGTGGACGTGTCGGGCACGCTCTCGACCTTAGCCCGCAGGGCCCGGACCGGCCCCGGCGTCCACGGCAGGCCCGCCGCGGGCGTCAGAGCAGGTCGTCGCGGCCGCGCTCGCGCCAGCCGTCGACGGCCGACTTCACGGACTGCGCGTGCGCGCGCGTGGTGACGAGCACCGCGTCGGGGGTGTCGACGACGACCGCGTCCGGCAGGCCGACGACCGTCACGGTGCGCCCCGCGGCCGCGACGACGAGCGCGTCGGGGGCGTCGACGCGCAGCACGGTCGTGGCGTCACCGAGCGTCGGGTCCGCGAGGAGGCCCCCGAGGGACGCGAAGTCGCCGATGTCGTCCCACGTGAAGTCGCCGGGCACGACGGCCACGCCGCCCGCGGCGGCCACGGGCTCGGCGATCGCGTGGTCGATCGCGATCTTCGTCAGGGTCGGCCACACCCGGCTGAGCACCTCGTCGCGGTCCGGCCCGTCCCAGGCGCGGGCGATCTCGACGAGCCCGTCGGCCAGCGCGGGCAGCTGCGTCGCGAGGTGGTCGAGCAGCACGCGCGCCCGCACGACGAACATGCCCGCGTTCCAGCGGTACTCCCCCGTCGCCAGGTAGGCCGTCGCGGTCTCCTCGTCGGGCTTCTCGGTGAAGCCGCGCACGTGGTGGACGGTCGGCGCGTCGGCGAGGCCCAGCGGCTCGCCCGACCGGACGTACCCGAACGCCGTCGACGGCCCGGTCGCACGGATGCCGACCGTCACGACGTAGCCCGCGCGCGCCGCGACGACGCCCTCGCGCACCGCGCGCTCGAACGCCTCGGTGCCGCTGATGACGTGGTCGGCCGCGAACGACCCGAGCACGACGTCCTCGCCGTGCCGCTCGAGCAGCACGGCCGCCGCGAGCCCGATCGCGGCCATCGAGTCGCGCGGCGACGGCTCGGCGAGCAGCCGGTCGCCGTCGACGCCGCCGACGAGCGTCGGCACCTGGGCGGCCACGGCGTCCGCGTGCCGGTGACCCGTCACGACCAGCACGCCGTCGTCGCCCACGAGCGGGACGAGGCGGTCGACCGTCGCCTGCAGCAGCGTGCGGCCCGACCCCGTGAGGTCGTGCAGGAACTTCGGGTGCCCCGCGCGCGACAGCGGCCACAGCCGCGTGCCCGCGCCGCCGGCGGGGACGACCGCGTGGAAGCCCGGGATCGGACCCTGCGCGGGCACGGGCGAGGACGTGGACGCGGTCGACATGGCGCCCAGGCTAGCGGCGCTGGTCACCGGGCCGGCGGCGTGTGGAGTTGCTCACAAACGGGCGTCCGCGCGGGACCAAGGGCCCAGCCCGGCGGGGAGTGAGGGAGACGTGTCTATACAGTGAGACCGACAGGCACGGCGGGGTCAGGGACGTTCCCGCCGTGGCTCACCCCTGACTCGCCAGGAGGCCCCCCAGTGCCCGCAGCGCCTGCCAAAGCGCCGGCTGGAACGCTCTACCGAGGGCGCGAAGGCATGTGGTCGTGGGTCGCGCACCGCGTGACCGGCGTCGCCATCTTCTTCTTCCTGCTCGTGCACGTGCTCGACACGTCGCTCGTGCGGGTGTCGCCCGAGGCGTACAACGAGGTCATCGCCACCTACAAGAACCCGGTCATGGGTCTGGGTGAGGCGGGGCTCGTCGCCGCGATCGTGTTCCACGCCTTCAACGGCATCCGGATCATCCTGGTCGACTTCTGGTCCAAGGGCACCAAGTACCAGCGCGTGATGCTCTGGGTCGTGCTCGGCCTGTTCGTCGTGACGATGGCCGGCTTCCTGCCCCGTCACCTCATGCACGTCTTCGGAGGTGAGTGATGAGCCTCGTCGCCGACCCCAAGGCCCCGCGTCCGCCCAAGGCGGGCCCCGGCCGTCGCACCACGCGCGGCAACACCGAGCTCTACGGCTGGGTCTTCATGCGCGCGTCGGGCGTCCTGCTCGTCGTGCTGATCTTCGGGCACCTGTTCGTCAACCTGGTCGCCGGTGAGGGCGTCACGGCGATCGACTTCGGGTTCGTCGCCGGCAAGTGGGCGTCGCCGTTCTGGCAGGTCTGGGACCTGCTCATGCTGTGGCTCGCGATGATCCACGGCACCAACGGCATGCGGACGATCATCAACGACTACGCCGAGAAGGACACGACGCGCCTGGTCCTCAAGGGCCTCCTGTACTTCGCGTTCGTCCTCGTCGTCGTGCTCGGGACGCTGGTCATCTTCACGTTCGACCCCTGCCCGACGGGCAGCCCGGCGGACCTGCTCCCCTCGTTCTGCACGGCCTGACGCCGACGTCGGACCACCCCCACCCCCAGCTCGCCAGCAGGAAGGCATCGCCACCGATGCAGACCCACCAGTACGACGTCGTCATCGTCGGCGCGGGCGGCGCCGGCATGCGCGCGGCCCTCGAGTCGTCGACGCGCGTGCGGACCGCCGTCATCTCCAAGCTCTACCCGACGCGCTCCCACACGGGTGCCGCGCAGGGCGGCATGTGCGCCGCGCTCGCGAACGTCGAGGAGGACAACTGGGAGTGGCACACGTTCGACACCGTCAAGGGCGGTGACTACCTCGTCGACCAGGACGCCGCCGAGGTCATGGCCAAGGAGGCCATCGACGCGGTCCTCGACCTGGAGAAGATGGGCCTGCCGTTCAACCGGACGCCCGAGGGCAAGATCGACCAGCGCCGGTTCGGCGGCCACACCCGCAACCACGGCGAGGCGGCCGTCCGCCGGTCCTGCTACGCCGCGGACCGCACGGGCCACATGATCCTGCAGACGCTCTACCAGCAGTGCGTGAAGAACGACGTCGAGTTCTTCAACGAGTTCTACGTGCTCGACCTGCTCGTCGACCACGACCTCGCGGCGGGCCACGTGCCCGACGGCGAGGAGGTCAACGTCTCGGGCGTCGTCGCGTACGAGCTCGCGACCGGCGAGATCCACGTCTTCCGCGCCAAGTCCGTCGTCCTCGCGACCGGCGGTGCCGGCAAGATCTTCAAGACCACCTCGAACGCGCACACGCTCACCGGCGACGGCATGGCGCTCGCGTACCGCCGCGGCATCCCGCTCGAGGACATGGAGTTCTTCCAGTTCCACCCGACGGGCCTCGCGGGCCTCGGCATCCTGCTGTCGGAGGCCGCGCGCGGCGAGGGCGGGATCCTGCGCAACGCGCAGGGCGAGCGGTTCATGGAGCGGTACGCGCCCACCATCAAGGACCTCGCTCCGCGCGACATCGTCGCCCGGTCCATGGCCAACGAGGTCCGCGAGGGCCGCGGCGCGGGTCCCAACAAGGACTACGTGCTGCTCGACCTCACGCACCTCGAGCCCGCGCACATCGACGCGAAGCTCCCCGACATCACCGAGTTCGCGCGCACCTACCTGGGCGTCGAGCCGTACACCGAGCCCGTGCCCGTCTACCCGACCGCGCACTACGCGATGGGCGGCGTCCCGACGAACATCGAGGGCGAGGTCCTGCGCAACGCGACCGACGTCATCCGCGGCCTGTACGCCGCGGGCGAGGTCGCGTGCGTCTCGGTGCACGGCTCGAACCGTCTCGGCACCAACTCGCTGCTCGACATCAACGTCTTCGGCAAGCGCGCCGGCATCAGCGCCGCGCAGTACGCCGTCGGCGCGCAGTGGGTCGAGATCCCCGAGGACCCCGCCGCGACCGTCGAGGCCGAGCTCGAGACCATCCGCACCCGCGGCGACGGCGAGCGCGTGGCCGACATCCGCCGCGCGCTGCAGGAGACGATGGACGCCAACGCCCAGGTGTTCCGCACCGAGGAGTCGCTCGAGCAGGCGCTGTCCGACCTCCGGGCGCTGCGCAAGCGGTTCGCGTCCGTGAGCGTCCAGGACAAGAGCCGCACGTTCAACACCGACCTCCTCGAGGCCGTCGAGCTGGGCTTCCTGCTCGACATCGCCGAGACCGTCGTCGTCGGCGCGCTCAACCGCAAGGAGTCGCGCGGCGGGCACTTCCGGGAGGACTACCCGGACCGCGACGACAAGGGCTACATGCAGCACACGATGGCGTACCGCCGGCCGCTGGCCGCGAAGGGCCACCGCCTGTGGGGCAGCGACTCGGACGGCGACCGCAAGGGGTCGTTCGCGCACACGACGGTCTTCGACGACTACCAGGTGGTGCTCGGGTCCAAGCCCGTCACCGTCACCCGCTACCAGCCGATGGAGCGCAAGTACTGATGACTGCCACGCTCGACGCCACCCCCGAGGTCGGGGCCGTGCCCTCGTTCGAGGTCACGCTCAAGGTCATGCGCTACCTGCCGTCCGACGACGGCGCCACGCCGGTCCCCCACTGGGACGAGTTCCGCGTGCAGGCGCACGGCACCGACCGCGTGCTCGACGCCCTGCACAAGGTCAAGTGGGAGCAGGACGGCTCGCTCACGTTCCGCCGCTCGTGCGCGCACGGCGTGTGCGGCTCCGACGCGATGCGCATCAACGGCCGCAACCGCCTCGCCTGCAAGACGCTGCTCAAGGACCTCGACCCGTCCAAGCCGATCACCGTCGAGCCCATCAAGGGCCTGCCGGTCGTCAAGGACCTCGTCGTCGACATGGAGCCGTTCTTCGCGTCCTACCGCGAGATCATGCCGTTCCTCATCACGACCGGGACCGAGCCGACCAAGGAGCGCCGCCAGTCCGCCGAGCAGCGCGAGCGGTTCGACGACACCACCAAGTGCATCCTCTGCGCCGCGTGCACGTCGTCCTGCCCGGTGTTCTGGACCGACGGCCAGTACTTCGGCCCCGCCGCGATCGTCAACGCGCACCGCTTCATCTTCGACAGCCGTGACGAGGGCGGCGCGCAGCGCCTCGAGATCCTCAACGACAAGGAGGGCGTGTGGCGCTGCCGCACGACCTTCAACTGCACCGAGGCGTGCCCGCGCGGCATCGAGATCACCAAGGCGATCCAGGAAGTGAAGCGCGCGATGATCACGCGCGCCTTCTGATCCTGCGCACCACCACGGCGCGGGAAGGCGAGCGAAGCGCGCGATGACCACGCGCGCCTTCTGACCTTCTCCCGCTCCTCGCGAGGCCGTCCCGTCGTCGGGGCGGCCTCGCGGCGTCACCGGGACCTCCGGCCCCTCGACCGGCCCGGGACACGGTGCTTGGCTGGGCGCATGAACGCCGAGTGGCACGACGCCCACGTGCTGGGCCAGGGTGCGCCGATGGACGACCGCGTCGCGTGGCACCTCGCGCACACGCAGGCGTGCGGGTGCCGCGACATCCCGCGCACGGTCCGCGAGGAGCTCGAGCGGCGCGGCGTCGAGGCCCCGGAGCGCGCGGCGCGCTGACGGGCCCGTCCCGTACGGTGTCGGTCGTGCTCACGCCCGACGCCTTCGACGCTCCCGACGCCCACGCCGACGCGGTCGAGGTCCCGCTCGAGGGCGGCAACGTCGGCGGTGCGGTGCGCGTCGGCGACACCGTCCGCCGCCCGACCGGCCCGTGGACCCCCGCCGTGCACGAGCTGCTCGACTTCCTCGCGACGACGGACCTGCCGCACGTCCCGCGCGTCCTCGGCACCGACGACCAGGGCCGCGAGGTCCTCAGCTACCTGCCGGGCCGGGTCGTGCCGATCGGCGTCGAGCCGCTCACCGACGGCCAGGTGCGGTCGGCCATGCGCTGGCTGCGGCACTTCCACGACGTCGTGGCGGGCTTCCCGCGCGACAGCCGCCGGTGGCGGTTCGTCGAGCGCGCGCTCGAACCCGGCGAGATCGCGTGCCACCACGACACCGCGATGTACAACATGGCCTTCGACGGCGACGACCTCGCGGGCGTCTTCGACTGGGACGTCGCCGGTCCGGGACGCCCGATCGACGACCTCGCGATCTTCGCGTGGAACGGACCGCTCCTGTTCCCCGACGGCGACCCCGCCGCCGCCGCGCACGGGCTGCGCGTCATGGCCGACGCGTACGGCGACGTCGACCCGGCCGCGATCCTCGACCACGTGACCGTCCGCATGACCGACGCGTCTGACCGGATCGAGGAGGGTCAGCGCCGCGGCGACCCCGGGATGCTGCGCCTCGGTGAGATCGGCGAGCCGGCGTCGACACGCGCCCGGATCACCACGCTGCACCTCCACGCGCCCGCGATCCGCGCGCTGCTCTGAGCGCGCCCGTCCACGTCGCGCGCCGTTCGCGTCGGCCCGTGTCCGGGCGGGTCCGGCCGCGCGCCGCCGTCGCCGAGGCCCCGGAGCCCTCGACCGTCGCGTGCGTCAGTCCGTGCCCACCGGGCTGTCGACGTCCTCGGGCTTCTCCTGCGGCGGGTCCGCGGTCCACGCGGCGGCGAGCAGGACGATGCGCGCGAGCAGGTTGATCCAGATCAGCAGCGTCACGATGACGGCGAACGACGCGAGCACCGGGTTGCGCGTCGCGCTGCCGGCGACGACGGACGTGCCGAGCAGCCGGACGACGCCGATGCCGACGGCGGCGATCACCGCGCCCCAGAAGAGGTCCTTGAAGGCCGGCCGCTGCCCCGCCAGGAACCACACGATCAGCATGAACATCGCGGCGTCGACGACGAACGACACGAGCGCCGCCGCCACGGTGCCGGAGGTGTCCGGCCACCCGACCAGCGTCGTGAGCCAGTCGGACGCCGCGGTCGCCGCGGTCGTGAGCACGGCGGACACGAGGACCGCGAGGGCGATCCCGACGAAACCGCCGAGCTCGCGCAGCTTCGAGAACACCGCGTTGTCGCCCGTGACACGCCCGAACATCGCGCGTACCCCCGTGCGCAGCGCCGCGGTCGCGGAGATCGCGCTCAGCACGAGGACGACGAGGGCCACGATGCCCGCGACGGTCAGCGCGGGGTTCAGCACGAGCGAGTCGGGGTCGATGAGCCCCTTGTTCGTCCCCGTGTCGATGAGCCCGGGCAGCGTGTCGTCGATCGCCGCGAGCACCTGCTGACGGAGGTCGTCGTTGTCGCCGAGCACCGCCATGAAGATCGTGTAGCCGATGGTGAGCCCGGCGAAGACCGAGAACAGCGCGGCGTAGGCGATCCCGCCGGTCAGCAACCCGCCGCCGGCGGCGCCGAAGCGGGCGTTCGCGCGCGCGGGACGCGTCTGCTGCCACCACGCGAGGACCGCCTTGGCGCGCTCGACGAGCGACGGGCGCGTGCGGGGCAGCGACGCGTCCTCGGTCCGCTGCGCGCGGGCCTGTGCGGCCCCCGAGCCGGCCGCCGGGCGGGTCACGTCCGTCGGCTCGCTCGTCATGCCTCGACCCTAGGTCGGTCGCACCGCTCCGGCATCCGCGTCGTCCGACGTCAGCAGCCCGACGGGCGCGGACCCGAGGTCGAGGGCGAAGTCCCGGACGGGACGCCACACGCCGTCGTCGCCGTGCAGGTAGCTGTGGAACTCCGTGACCACGAACGCGGCCTCGAAGTCCGCGAGCCCGGCCGCGGCCGCGTCGAGGCGGTCGTCGGGCACCTCGTGCGCGACGGTGACGTGCGGGTGGTAGTCGAACCGGAGCTCCTGGTCGAGCACGCCGGTCCGGACCGAGCGCTCGAGCGCGGCGCAGCCCTCCGCGCCGTCGGCGAGCTCGACGAAGACCACGGGCGACACCGGCCGGAACGTCGCCGTCCCGCGCAGCCGCACGACGAACGGCGTGTGCCGCGCCGCGGCCTTCGTCAGGTGCTCCTCGACCTCGGCCATCTCCTCGGGCTCGACGACCGTCGGCCCGAGCAGCGTGATGTGCGGCGGGATGAAGTCGGCGAGCGGGTCGCCGTAGCGGGACCGCGCGGCGCGCAGCTCGCTGCCCCACGGCTCGGGGACCGTGACGGCGACCCCGATGCGGAGCTGGTCGCCGGTGCGTTCCGGCAGCCTCATGCCCCGATCCCCACCCCGGCGTCGACCTCGTCGCGGACGACCCGGCGCGACCCGCGACGACGCAGCAGGCCGAACCGGTCGTAGAGGCGCTCGAGCGTCGGGGCCGCGATCTCCTGCGCCCGGTCGGCACCGTCGGCGAGCACCGCGTCGAGCGACGCCGGGTCCGCGAGGTAGCCGTGCACGCGCTCCTGGAAGGGCGTGAGGAACGCCAGCACGACCTCGGCGACGTCCTTCTTGAGGTCGCCGTAGCCCTTGCCCTCGTACTCCGCGACGAGCGCGTCGACCGGCCGGCCCGCGAGCGCCGAGTAGATCGTCAGCAGGTTGGAGATGCCGGGCTTCGCCGCCGGGTCGAAGCGGATCTCGCGCTCCGTGTCCGTCACGGCCGACTTGATGCGCTTCGCGATGACCTTCGGGTCGTCGAGCAGCTCGATGAGGCCGTTCGGGCTCTCGGCCGACTTGCTCATCTTCGACGTCGGGTCCTGCAGGTCGTAGATCTTCGCGGTCGCCTTCACGATGTGCGGCTCCGGCACGACGACCGTGTCCTTGCCGAACCGGTGGTTGAGCCGCTGCGCCAGGTCGCGGGACAGCTCGAGGTGCTGGCGCTGGTCCTCGCCGACGGGCACGAGGTTCGTGTCGTACAGCAGGATGTCCGCCGCCATGAGCACGGGGTACGTGAACAGCCCGACGGTCGTGCCCTCGGTCCCCTGCTTGCTCGACTTGTCCTTGAACTGCGTCATCCGCCCGGCCTCGCCGAAGCCGGTCTGGCACGACAGCAGCCACGCGAGCTCCGCGTGCTCGGGGACGTGCGACTGCACGAAGAGGATCGACCGGGCCGGGTCGACGCCCGCGGCGAGGAACTGCGCCGCCGTGCGCCGCGTCCGGTCCCGCAGGACCGCCGGGTCCGGGTTGACGGTCAGGGCGTGCAGGTCGACGACGCAGTAGATCGCGTCGTGGTCGTCCTGCAGCGCGACCCACTGCGTGAGGGCGCCCAGGTAGTTGCCGAGCTGGAGCGAGTCGGACGTCGGCTGCATCCCGGAGAAGATGCGCGAGCGGTGCGTGGCCATGCGGACCCTCAGTCCATTCTGTCGGTGCGCCGTGCCCGCCCGGGAGCGGGACGACGGGGTGCGTGCGGGGGGTGCGTCTGCGCGGGCGGCGGGACCGGTGAGGCGGGACCTCGACCGGCCACGTCGGCGACCGCGCGCCGACGCGCTACGTCAGGTGGCTTCGTCGTCGAACGGTGCGCTCCGCCATCGCTCGCCCGGGTCGCCCGCGACCTTGACCCCGCCACCCTTCGAGGCAGCGGCCGCCGCAGCAGCGCCGCCGGCGGTCGCCGCGGCGGCACGGGCCGTCGGCGAGGTTCCAGCGGGAGGGCGTCCGGACGTCGGCGGCAGGTCGTCGAGCAGGGCCTCGCGCACGATCCGGCGCGGGTCGTACTTGCGCGGGTCGAGCGCCGCCCAGTCGACGTCGCGGGCCTCCTCGCCGAGCTCCTCGTCGACGCGCGCCTTGGCGTCGGCGGCGAACCGGCGTGCGCGCCGGACCCACTGGCCCAGCTGCTCCGCGTACCTCGGCAGGCGCTCGGGGCCGATCACGAAGGCCGCGACGAGGAAGAGCACGAGCAGCTCCCCGCCGTTGATTCCGAACACCGGGTCAGGGTACCCCGCGCGGACCGCCGGCAGGCCCCCGTCGGCGGCCCGCCCGGAGGCGTCTCAGCGGGCGTCGGCCTCGTCGAGCCGGACGCGCACGTCGCGCTCGTCGGAGCCCGTCCGCACGCGCAGGACGACCGTCTCCCCCGGGGTCCGCGCACGGATCGCGACGATCAGCTCGTCGGGGTCCGTGACGGGCCGTCCGTCGATCGCGAGGATCACGTCGCCGCGCCGGATGCCCGAGCGCTCCGCGGGCCCGTCCGGCGACACGGCGGGCGTCCCGTCGCGGTCCTCGGTGGACACCTGCACGCCCTCGCCCACGTACCGCTGGTCCAGCAGCACGCCGATGATCGGGTACGTCGCCCGGCCCGTCTCGATGAGCTGCTCGGCCGTGCGGCGCACCTGCTCCGACGGGATCGCGAAGCCCAGGCCGATGCTGCCGCCCGACGTCGACGGCGTGCCCGGCGGCTGCGCGATCGCCGAGTTGACGCCGATCACCTCGCCCTTGGCGTTGACGAGCGGGCCGCCCGAGTTCCCCGGGTTGATCGCCGCGTCCGTCTGGATCGCGTTGATGAACGCCGTGTCCTCCTCGTCGCCCGCCGACACCGGCCGGTTGAGCGCGCTGACGATGCCCGTCGTGACCGTGCCGGCCAGGCCCAGCGGCGCGCCGATCGCGACCACCGGGTCGCCCACGACGACCGCGTCCGAGTCGCCCAGGAGCAGCGGCGTCAGCCCGGTCACGTCGACCTTGAGCACCGCGAGGTCGTACTCCGACGTCCGCCCGACGACCGTCGCGCTCTCCTCGCTGCCGTCGGCGAACGTCACGGTCATCGACGTCGCCGCGTCCGCGGCCTCGGCGACGACGTGGTTGTTCGTCACGAGGTAGCCGTCCGCGCGCAGCACGAAGCCCGAGCCCGTCGCGGTGCCCTGCGGCCCGTCGACCTCGATCGACACGACGCTCGGCAGGACCGTCGCCGCGATGCCCGCGACCGACTCGGGCGCGCGGGCGACGTCCGCCGCACCCGGCACCGTCGTGGGCAGGCCCGCGTCCGCGAGGTGGTCGTCCTCGCCGAGCCGCGCGCCGAGCAGTCCGCCCAGCACGCCCGCGACGAGCGCGAGCACCACGAGCGGCACGACCCACACGACCGAGAGCGTCCGCCGGCGACGACGCGGGGCGGCGACGACCTGCGGGGTCCCCGCGTGCCCGCCGTCGTCGCCC
>NZ_JAAXOY010000440.1 GCF_012396155.1 Cellulomonas septica
CCCCCACGCCGGGCTCACAGCGCCAGCTCGACGACGGCCTGCCCGGCGACGGCGTGCGCCGTCCCGCCGGGACCGTCCGCCGACGGCGCGACCTGCACCGACCAGGGCGACGACGTGCCGCGCGCCTCGACGCGCACCGTGCCGCCCTGCCGGCTGACCTCGAACTCGGCGTCGCCGTCCGCCGACGGGACGCGCGTGACCGACCGGTGGCCGTCCGGCAGCCCGAAGACGCGCAGGGTCAGGCCGTCCCGCCAGTCGTCGTCCGGACGCTCGTCGCGCGCCGCGAACGGCACCACGCCACCCGGCCGGACGTACAGCGGCAGCGAGTCGAACCCGTGCCGCTCGCGCACCCACCGCGGGCCGGTGACCTGCTCGCCCGACAGCAGCGACGTCCACGTGCCGTCGGGCACGTACACGTCGACCTCGCCGTCCGCCGAGAACACGGGCGCGACGAGGAGCTGCGAGCCGAGCATGTACTGCGTGTCGACCGTCCGCGCGCCGCGGTCGTCGGGGAACTCGAGCACCATCGGGCGCATCACCGGCACGCCCTGCTCGTGCGCCTCGACGCCCGCCTGCGCGAGGTACGGCATGAGGCGCAGCTTGAGCCGCGTGAAGTCGCGCGCCACGTCGACGGCCTCGTCGTCGAACGCCCACGGCACCCGGTACGAGCTCGAGCCGTGCAGGCGGCTGTGCGACGAGAGCAGGCCGAACGCGAGCCACCGCTTGAACACGGCCGGGTCGGGCGTGCCCTCGAACCCGCCGATGTCGTGGCTCCAGTAGCCGAAGCCCGACAGCGCGAGCGACAGGCCGCCGCGCAGCGACTCCGCCATCGACGCGAAGGTCGACTCCGAGTCGCCGCCCCAGTGCACCGGGAACTGCTGGCCCCCGACGGTCGCCGACCGCGCGAACAGCACCGCCTCGCCCTCGCCGCGCTCCTCCACGAGCAGGTCCCAGACCGCCTTGTTGTAGAGGTACGTATAGTAGTTGTGCATCCGCTCCGGGTCGGTGCCGTCGTGCCACACGACGTCCGTCGGGATCCGCTCGCCGAAGTCCGTCTTGAAGCAGTCGACGCCCTGCCCGAGCAGCGTGCGCAGCTCCTCGGTGTACCAGCGCACCGCGTCGGGGTTGGTGAAGTCGACCAGGCCCATGCCGGCCTGCCACAGGTCGGTCTGCCAGACGGAGCCGTCGGCGCGCCTCACGAGGAACCCGCGCTCCTTGCCCTCCGCGAACAGCCGCGAGCGCTGCGCGATGTACGGGTTGATCCACACGCAGATCCGCAGCCCCTTGGCCTTGAGCCGCGCGAGCATGCCTTCCGGGTCGGGGAACGTCGCGGGGTCCCACGTGAAGTCGCTCCAGTGGAACTCGCGCATCCAGAAGCAGTCGAAGTGGAACACCGACAGCGGGATGCCGCGCTCGGCCATGCCGTCGACGAAGCTCGTCACGGTCGCCTCGTCGTAGGACGTCGTGAACGACGTCGAGAGCCACAGCCCGTACGACCAGTCGGGGACGCGCGCCGGGCGGCCGGTCAGCGCCGTGTACCGGCGCAGCACGTCCTTGGGCGTCGGCCCGTAGATGACGTAGTACTGCAGCGACTCGCCGGCGACGGAGAACTGCGTGCGCGACACGACCTCGGTGCCGACCTCGTACGACACGAGCCCCGGGTGGTCGACGAAGACGCCGTAGCCCTGGTCGGACAGGTAGAACGGCACGTTCTTGTAGGCCTGCTCGCTCGCGGTGCCGCCGTCGGCGTTCCAGATGTCGACGCTCTGGCCGTTCTTCACGAACGCGCCGAACCGCTCCCCCAGGCCGTAGACGTGCTCGCCCACGCCGAGCGTGAGCTGCTCGTGCACGTAGTGGTCGCCGCGGGCGTCGGTGACGACGCCGATGCTGCGCGGGGTCGACGCCGTGAGGTGCCGCCCGTCGCCCTCGAACTGCACGCTCCACTCGCCGCGCGTGCGGACGCGGGCCGTCAGCGCGCCCGCGGTGAACGTCGCGATCCCGTCGGCGTCCGCGGGCTCGACCTTGACCCCGGCCGGCTGCGTCGCGAGGCCGAAGTGCGGGCCACGGTCGACACCGCCCTGGAAGTGCTCGATGCGCACGCCGACCACGTCGTCCATGGGCGACGAGAACGTCACCGTGACGAGCGGGCGGTTGAGCGTGTCACCCCGCGACGTCAGCGGTGCCGTGGAGGACCACACGGTGAGGGTGTCGTCGCCGACCTGGACGTCGGCGACGTCGCGCGGCCGCAGGATCGTCGTCCCGGGCTGCGGGAGCCAGTACCCGTCGGTGAACTTCATCGTGTCCTCTCGGTCGGTGCGAGGTGCAGGGCTGCGGCGCCCTCGGCGGGCAGGAGGAGCTCGTCGGCGACGGTGTCGCCGGTGAGCAGGTCGGTCGCGGCGGTCGGCAGACGGACCGTCTGCTTCGCGCGGGACCGGTTGAGCACGAACAGCACGTCGCCGCGGCGGGCGACCTCGACACCGTCGGGCACGTCCACGAGCGGGGCCGTCACGCCCGCCGCCGCGACGCAGTCGGCGACGACCGCGGCGAGCACGTCGCGCGGCGGGACCGTGGTCACGTACCAGGCCTCACCGGTGCCGTCGCCGTCGCCGTGCGTGCGGCGGGTCAGCGCGGGGCGACCGGCGAGGTCGCCGTCGGCGTACGTCGCGAGCACCTCGGCACCGTCGCTGCGGACGTGCTCGGACCACGTGGTCGCGACGAAGTCGCCGTACCGGTCGGAGGTGACCGGGACGCCGGTGTCGCCGAGCGGGCGCCAGTCCTCCCCCGACGCCCCGAGGACACCGGCCCACGGGACCGGGAACCGGCCGCGACGGACGCGTGCGTGCTCGTCGGCGACGGCGCTGAAGGGACCGACGAGCAGCACGCCGCCTCGCTGCGGCACCCGGGCCACGTTGGCGGCGTCGGCGTCGGTCACGGCGTGCAGCGCGGGGACGACGACGAGGTCGTAGCCGTCGAGGTCCGCCGACGGGGGCACGACGTCGGTCGCGATCCCGGCCCGCCAGAGCGGCTCGTGGTACGCCGCGAGCTGGCCGAGCACGTCGAGGCGCATCGACGGTCGCGCGGGCAGG
>NZ_JAAXOY010000441.1 GCF_012396155.1 Cellulomonas septica
GGGCGCGTGCCGTCGGGCGACGGCACGCCGCGACGCGGGCCCTGGCGCTCGTCGACAGCCTCTGGCGCTGAGCGGTCCGCACGACGGACGCCCCGGGGAGTCCCCCGGGGCGTCCGTCGCCACGCGCTCAGGCCTTGCGCATGTACGCCCGCACCGCGAGCGGCGCGAAGACCGCGACGACGATCGCGGAGCCCAGCAGCGCGAGGCCCACCTCGTGCGTCACGGTCGCCGTGTTGGCGAGCTCGCGCACGGCCGTGACCAGGTGCGACACCGGGTTCGCCTCGGCGAACACCTGCAGGGGCCGCGGCATCGTCGACGGGTCGACGAACGCGTTCGACAGGAACGTCAGCGGGAAGAGCACGAGGAACGAGATGCCCTGGACGGACGACGCGGTGCGCCCGACGACGCCGAAGAACGCGAAGATCCAGCTGAGCGACCACGAGCACAGGATCACGAGCAGGCCGGCGAGCACGACGCCGCCGATCCCGCCGCCGGGCCGGTAGCCCATGACGTAGCCCATCGTGAAGGTGAGCGTCGTCGCGATGAGGTACCGGACCGCGTCGGCGACGAGCGCGCCCGCGAGGGGCGCGACGCGCGCGATGGGCAGCGACTTGAACCGGTCGAACACGCCCTTGTCCATGTCCTCACGGAGCTGGACGCCCGTGACGACCGAGGTCGTCAGGACCGTCTGGACGAGGATGCCCGGGATGATGATCGGCAGGTAGTCGCGCACGCTGCCCGAGATCGCCCCGCCGAAGATGTACGTGAACATCAGCGTGAAGATGATCGGCTGGAGCGTCACGTCGAAGAGCTGCTCGGGCGTGCGGCGGACCTTGAGCAGCCCGCGCCACGCCATGGTGAGCGACTGCTTGACCGCGACGGGCCACGAGACGGTGCTCGCGAGGTCGGCGGGGACGCCGGTGGTGGGGGTCAGGGTCGTGGCGCTCATGCGTTCACCGTCGTTCCTGCGGCGTCGGCCGCGTGCTCGGGCGCGGACGGGTCCGCGTCGTCGGACGCCTCGGCCGGGTGGCCGGTGAGCGTGAGGAAGACCTCGTCGAGCGAGGGCTTCTGCATGGACAGCTCGTCCACGGCGAGGCCGCGCTCGCGCAGCAGCACGAGCAGGTCGGTCACCGCGGCGGGGTCGTCCAGCGGGAGGGTGAGGCGTGCGGCCTCGGGGGAGACGGTCGGCTCGACGCGGAACCGGTCGCGGATCGTGGCGGCCGCCGCGAGCACCTGGCCGGGGTCGGCGAGCCGCAGCTGGAGCGACTGCGTGCCGACCGCCGACTTGAGCTCGTCGGCGGTGCCCTCGGCGACGACGCGGCCGCGGTCGATGACCGCGATGCGGTCGGCGAGCTGGTCGGCCTCGTCGAGGTACTGGGTCGTGAGCAGGACGGTCGAGCCGGTCGCGACGAGCTCGCGGATCGTGTCCCACATCTGCGCGCGGGTGCGCGGGTCGAGGCCCGTCGTCGGCTCGTCGAGGAAGATGAGCGGCGGCTGCGCGATGAGGCTCGCCGCGAGGTCGAGGCGGCGCCGCATGCCGCCGGAGAAGTTGCGCAGCGGCTTGTTCGCCGCCTCCGTCAGGCCGAACCGCTCCAGCAGGTCCGCGGACTTGGCGCGCGCGGCGGGGCGGGACAGGCCGTGCAGGCGCGAGAAGAGCACGAGGTTCTCGGTCGCGCTCAGCGTCTCGTCGACCGACGCGTACTGGCCGGTCACGCCGATGAGCTGGCGCACGACGTGCGGCTCGCGCGCCACGTCGTGCCCGAAGATGCGGGCCGTGCCGGCGTCGGGGCGCAGGAGCGTGGCGAGCATGCGGATCGTCGTCGTCTTGCCGGCACCGTTCGGGCCGAGCACGCCGTAGACGGTGCCGGTCCGGACGGTGAGGTCGACGCCGTCGACGGCACGCTGCTCGCCGAACGTCTTGACGAGGCCCTCGGCCTCGATGGCCCAGGTGTGGTGGGTCATGGTGTCCTCCCTGGTCGTTGTCGTGACCAGGGTGGACGGACCCCGCTGTCAGCCGGCTGTCAGCCCGCGGCGCCGGCCGGCGGGCCGCTGTCGGTCCGCTGTCAGACCGCCGTCAGCGGCGCGGCTGCGGGCGCACCCGCGCCCGGGACGACGGGCACCGGCCCGCGCGTGCGGAGCGTGCCGCAGAACGACACGACACCCGCGGCGAGCAGCGCGGCCCCCACCATGTGCAGGTTGACCAGCGCGATCGGGAGGCCCGTGAAGAGCTGGACGTACCCGATCAGCCCCTGCCCGAGCGTCACGCCGAGCAGCACGAGCCCGACCGTGCGCGGCCGACCGCCGACCTGCGTCCGCAGGACCCGCCACAGCATGACGGCGAGCACCGCGACGAAGAGCCACACCGACGCCGCGTGCACGCGGGCCATCGCGTACGGGTCGACCGCGAACCGGTAGCCGACCTCCTCGTCGCCCGAGTGCGGCCCGGCGCCGGTGACGACGACCCCGAGCACGAGGACGAGGACGGTGAGCGCGGCGAGCAGCCAGCGCAGGCCGTACGTCGTGCGGTCGACGAGCGGCTCGGGTCGTGCGTCGCCCTCGGCGGACCGCACGAGCAGCCACGTCGACGCGGCGATGAGCGCCATCGAGATGAGCAGGTGGCCGCCGACGATCGCGGGGTGCAGGTCGACGAGCACGGTGATCCCGCCGACGACGGCCTGCACCGCGACGCCGGCGAGCGGCGCGAGTCCGAGCCAGCGGTAGGCGGCGGAGCGGCTCCGGTCGGAGAACACGAGGAGCGCGACGACGATCGCGAGGATGCCGAGCACGCCGGTGATGGTCCGGTTGCCGAACTCGATGAACGGGTGGATCGACGTGGCCTCGTGGAACCGGGGCGTGAACTCGCCCGGCTCGCACTGCGGCCACGTCGAGCAGCCGAGGCCCGAGCCGGTGAGGCGCACCGCGCCGCCGGTGCCGACGATGACGATCTGCCCGACGAGGTTCGCGACGATCGCGGGCCGGGTCCAGCGCGGCCGCAGGCGGTCGAGCAGGGGCGGCCGGACGGGGGCGGTGGCGGGCGTCGTCACGCGTCCCAGGGTAGTTCGGCGCGGTGGCCCGCCCGACCGTG
>NZ_JAAXOY010000442.1 GCF_012396155.1 Cellulomonas septica
AGGTCGTCGGGGGCGAGGAGGAGGCCGCGCTGTCGTTCCGCGGTGCGACGGGCGTGCTCGCGGCGGCGCACCCCGGCCCGTTCCTCGTGGTCGACCTGGGCGGCGGCTCGACCGAGCTCGTGCTCGGCACCGCGGCGCCCGAGGCGGCGTACTCGATGGACGTCGGCTGCGTCCGGCTGACCGAGCGCCACCTGCTGTCCGACCCGCCCACGGCCGACGAGGTCGCCGGCGCACGCGCCGACGTCGCCGCCGCGCTCGACGTGGCCGCAGGCGTCGTGCCGCTCGGCAAGGCCGTGACGCTCGTGGGTCTCGCGGGCTCGGTGACGACGGTGACCGCGCACGCGCTCGGGCTCGACCGCTACCGGCCTGACCGCATCGACGGCGCGGTGCTGTCGGTCGATACCGTGCTCGCGGCCTGCGACGACCTGCTCGGCCGGTCGCGTGCGGACCGCGCGGCGCTCGGCTTCATGCACCCCGGCCGCGTCGACGTCATCGGTGCGGGTGCGCTCGTCTGGCACGACGTGGTGACCCGCGTGCGCGACGAGGTCGCCGCGGCGGGTGGCGAGCTCACGCAGGTCGTCACGTCGGAGCACGACATCCTCGACGGCATCGCCTGGAGCGCCGTCCCCGCCTGACGGCTCCGTCCTCCCCGCGGGGCCGTCCGTCCCCGCCCGACCCGTCCCGACGCGGCTCGGCGACCCGGTGCACCACCTGCGCGACACGCGTCGAAGCATGCCCGCTAGTGCGCACTGTGTACTAGTGTGCGCCGTGCGGGAGCCTGGAGGGAGGTTCCCGCACCAGACACGACGGCCCCGCGCCACGGGAGCCGTGACCGGACGGAGGCGGCCGATGGACACGACCCAGCTGCTCAAAGGGGTGCTCGACCTCGCCGTGCTCGCGGTCGTCGCCGACGAGGACGGGTACGGGTACGACGTCGTCCGCCGGCTGCGCGCCGCGGGCATCGAGGAGGTCGGCGACGCGTCCGTCTACGGCACGCTGCGCCGCCTGTACTCGTCGGGCGCGCTGACCTCGTACGTCGTCCCGAGCGACGAGGGGCCGCACCGCAAGTACTACGGCATCAACGCGCAGGGCCGGGCGATGCTCGAGGCCCAGCGCAAGGACTGGCAGGAGTTCGCGGGCACCATGGCCCGGCTGCTGGACACGGACGTCCCGGGCGCTGCGCGGGGCCGGAAGGGATCGCGATGAGCACGCAGGCCGTCACCTCCGACGTCGCGCAGTACGCCGCGGCCGTCCGGCAGCACCTCGCGGGCCTCACCGCCGAGCAGGTCGAGGACCTGACGGACGACCTCGAGCTCGACCTCCAGGACGCGCTCGACGACGAGCGCCGCGTCGAGCAGGACGCCCAGCGGGCCGGTGAACCGCTCGTCGTGGGTGACCAGCTCCGCGATGCCGGTGACGAGGTGCGACGTCATCGGGCCCCCTCCGCGTCGTGCCAGGCGGCGGCGACCGCCCGGGTCAGCAGCGCGCCGACGTCGCCGAGGACGTGCCGTCCGCCCTCGACGCGGACCGTGCCGCCCACGACCACCGTGTCGACGTCCGCGCTCCCGGCGACGAGCACCGCGGTCGCGACCGCGACGGTCCGTCCGGACGGCCGCACCAGGGAGAACAGCGCCACGGGCCGGTTGAAGGAGAGCGTGTCCCACCCGCGCTCCGCGGCGACGCGTCGCAGGGCACGGTCCGGGTTGACCGCGAAGCCGTGGCCGACGGTCGCCAGCATCGGCACGTCGGTGATCGAGTCCGAGTACGCGTAGCTCGACGCGAGGTCGTAGCCGCGCGCGGCGGCGAGCTCACGGATCGCCGTCGCCTTGTTCTCGCCGTACGCGTAGAAGTCGATGTCGCCCGTGTACCGGCCGTCGCTGACGCCCATGCGCGTCGCGATCACGTGGTCGGCCCCGAGCACGGCGGCGATCGGCTCCACGATCTCGCTCCCCGACGCCGACACGATGACGACGTCGTGACCCGCCTCGTGGTGCTCCTCGATGAGCGCGACCGCCTCGGCGTAGACCGCCGGGTCGATGGACTCGTGCAGCGTCTCGGCGACGATCGACGACACCTGCGCGACGTCCCAGCCGGTCACCATGCGCGAGAGCTGCGCCCGCAGCCGCTCCGTCTGCGTCTCGTCGGCCCCGCCCACGAGGTAGAGGAACTGCGCGTAGGCCGTCCGCAGGACCGAGCGCCGCGTGAGCAGCCCGCCCGCCATGAACGGTCGTGAGAAGGCCGTCGCGGAGGACGTCGCGATGATCGTCTTGTCGAGGTCGAAGAACGCCGCCGCCTGGTCCGCGCCGGCGGGCTCGGCCGTCGGGCCGGTCGGGCTGTCGTCCATCGCGCTCCCGGGGACGGGTCGTCGGTCCGGCCGGGCCTGGTGCGTCGTGCCGACCGTGGTCGCGGCGAGCCTAGCCACCGGCTCCGACGTGCGGGTCGACACACCGGTGCGGGTGCCGCGACGCGCCGAGCCGTCCACAGCCCGCCATCGCGCGGACGTCTCCCCAGGTCAGGTCGACCATCGGCGGGTGTCGGGCGCGGACGCTAGCGTGACGGCCGTGGAGGAGACCAGGACGGCCGGCGCGCTGCGCGTGCACGTCGCCGAGCGCAGCGACGTGCTCGTCGACGCGCTCGCGTCCGTGCTCGCGCAGGCTCCGCCCGACCCGTTCACGCCCGACGTCGTCCTGGTCCCGACGCGCGGGGTGGAGCGGTGGGTCGCGCAGCGCCTGTCGCACCGGCTCGGCGCGGGACCGCCGGGCGACGGCATCTGCGCGAACGTCCGCTTCTCCTCCCCCGCCCGCGCGGTCTCCGACGTGCTCGCGCGCGTGCTCGGGGTGTCACCCGACGACGACCCGTGGGCACCCGAGCGCGTCGCGTGGCACGTGCTCGGCGTCCTCGACGACGCCCGCGACGACCCCCGGCTGGGCACGCCGGTCGGGCACCTGGGAGACCCCCGCGACGACGTGCGCCAGGGTCGGCGGCTGCGGCTCGCGCAGCGGCTCGCCGGGCTGCTGGCCTCGTACGAC
>NZ_JAAXOY010000443.1 GCF_012396155.1 Cellulomonas septica
CTCCGGTGCGGTCGTCTGCCCGGGGGGTGGCGCCGTCCCGCGCGTCACCCCGCGGCCTCGGGCGACGACTCCGCCTCCGCGGTCGCCCGCGCGGCGGCCTCCTCCTGGGCGCGCAGCTCCGCACCGCGTTCCCTGACGATGTCGACGGCCTCCTCGGCGTCGTCGACGACCTTGAGCAGCTCGAGGTCCACGGCGGAGATCATGCCGCGTTCGAGGACCGGCCCGCTCACCCAGTCCAGGAGGCCCTGCCAGTACGACCGCCCGACGAGGACGATCGGGAAGCTCGTGACCTTGTGCGTCTGCACGAGCGTGAGCGCCTCGAACAGCTCGTCGAACGTGCCGAAGCCGCCGGGCAGCACGACGAAGCCCTCGGAGTACTTGACGAACATCGTCTTGCGGGCGAAGAAGTAGCGGAAGTTCACGCCGAGGTCGACGTACGGGTTCATGCCCTGCTCGAACGGCAGCTCGATGCCGAGCCCGACGGACAGCCCGCCGCCCTCGAAGGCGCCGCGGTTCGCGGCTTCCATGATCCCGGGGCCGCCGCCGGTGATGACGGCGTACCCCGCGCCCGCGAGCAGGCGTCCGACCTCGACCCCCAGCCGGTAGTCGGTGCTGTCGGCCGGTGTGCGGGCGGACCCGAACACGCTCACCGCGGGCCCGACCTCGGCGAGCGCGCCGAACCCCTCGACGAACTCGCTCTGGATGCGCATGACGCGCCACGGGTCGTCGTGCAGCCAGGTCGCGCCGTCGCCGCGGCTCAGCAGGCGCTGGTCGGACGTGCTGGAGGGGATCTGCCGGCCGCGCAGGATCACCGGTCCCTTGCGGTACCCCTGGCCGGGTGCGGGCTGACCGTCGTCGCTCATGGGGTGACTCTAGGCGCGGGTCCGGGGGGTTCGCGGCCCGGACCGGCCGCCGTCACCGGACCGTCGCCGGAGCGATGCCGGTCCGTCGCCCGGTCCCCGTCCGGGCTGGTCGACGGCACGTCGTCAGGCGGTGAGCCACGCCCGCAGCGCGGCGTGCGAGACCTCGATCTGGTCCACGGGGCAGTGCTCGTCGACCTTGTGCGCGAGCAGCGGGTCGCCCGGGCCGAAGTTGACGGCCGGGACGCCGAGCGCCGAGAAGCGCGCGACGTCGGTCCAGCCGAGCTTCGCCGCGGGCGCGCCACCCGTGACGGCCAGCACGACCTCGGCGAACGCGGCGGCGGCCGGGTGGTCGAGGCCGGGACGTGCGCCGGGCGCGGCGTCCGTGACGACGACGTCGTAGCCGTCGAGCAGGTCGCGCACGTGCTGCGCGGCCTCCTCCACGCTGCGCGACGGCGCGAACCGGTAGTTCACGGTGACGACGCAGGCGTCGGGGATGACGTTGGCCGCCGTGCCGCCCGTGATCAGCACCGCGTTGAGGCCCTCGCGGTACACGAGCCCGTCGACCTCGACCGACGCGGCCTCGTACGACTCCAGGCGCCGCAGCACCTCCCCCGCGGCGTGGATGGCGTTGCGCCCCGTCCACGAGCGCGCCGAGTGCGCGGCGACGCCGGTCAGCCGGACCTCGGCGCGCAGCGTCCCGTTGCAGCCCCCCTCGAGGCCGCCCGCGGTCGGCTCGCACAGCACCGCGAAGTCGCACGCGAGCCACTCCGGGTGGGTCCGGACGAGCCGGCCGAGGCCGTTGAGGTCGGCGTCGACCTCCTCGTGGTCGTAGAACACCCACGTGACGTCGTGCGTCGGCGCGTCGAGCTCGGCCGCGAGCGCGAGCTGCACCGCGACGCCCGCCTTCATGTCGACGGTGCCGCGGCCCCAGACGACCCGGTCGGCGCCCTCGCCCTCGACGCGCGTCGGCACGTTGTCGACGATCGGCACGGTGTCGATGTGGCCCGCGACGACGACGCGCGTCGGCCGCCCGAGGTCGGTCCGCGCCACGATCGCGTCCCCGTCGCGCAGCACCTCGAGGTGCGGGTACGCCCGCAGCGCCGACTCGACCGCGTCGGCCAGCGCCTTCTCGTCGCCGCTCACGGACGGGACGTCGCACACCGCGCGCGTCAGGGTCAGCAGGTCGGCGCGCAGGTCGAAGGCGGGAGGCGTCGTGGCGGTCACACCGCGACCCTAGCCGCCGCGCCCGACGCGCTCCGGTCCGTCGCGGCCCGTCGCGGGGGCTACCGGACGGTAAGCGCCTGCACGTTGTCTAGGGTTGTCCGCATGACAGCACGCACGGCCTGGGGCTTCGGCCTGGCCACGGTCGCCGGAGACGGCACGACGCTCGACACCTGGTACCCCGCGCCCGCGCTCGGCGAGCCGCCGGCCGACGCGACAGCCCCCGCGGAGCTCGTCGCGGGCGAGCGCGTCGACGAGGCCCGGGGCGTGCGCGTGCAGGTCGTGCGGACCGTCGTCGACCTCGACGCCCCGCCGGCCGACACCGCCGACGCGTACCTGCGCCTGCACCTGCTGTCGCACCGCCTCGTCCAGCCCCACGGGCAGAACCTCGACGGCATCTTCGGCGTCCTGCCCAACGTCGTGTGGACCGACCGCGGGCCGTGCGCCGTCGACGGCTTCGAGACGACGCGCGCCCGCCTGCGCGCCGCGACGGGCGTCCCCGTGACCGTGCTCGGCGTCGACAAGTTCCCGCGCATGGTCGACTACGTCGTCCCGTCCGGGGTGCGCATCGCCGACGCCGACCGCGTCCGGCTGGGCGCGCACCTCGCGAGCGGCACGACCGTCATGCACGAGGGGTTCGTCAACTTCAACGCCGGGACGCTCGGCACGTCGATGGTCGAGGGCCGCATCTCCGGGGGCGTCGTCGTGGGCGACGGCTCCGACGTCGGCGGCGGCGCGTCGATCATGGGCACGCTGTCCGGCGGCGGGCGCGTCGTGGTGTCGGTCGGGCGCCGCAGCCTGCTCGGCGCGAACTCGGGCCTCGGCATCCCGCTCGGCGACGACTGCGTCGTCGAGGCCGGGCTGTACGTCACCGCGGGCACCAAGGTCACGCTGCTGGGCTGGGGTGCCGACGGCACGCCCGACCCGTCGGCCGAGCCGCGCGTCGTCAAGGCCCGTGAGCTCGCCGGCGCGCACGGCGTGCTGTT
>NZ_JAAXOY010000444.1 GCF_012396155.1 Cellulomonas septica
CGCGGGCGAGCGACCCGCGTCCGCGGCCGAGCCCACGCCGGCCGGTACGCCCGCGCCGGGCGCCGAGCAGTCGAGCGCCGAGCGTCCCGCGGTGGGCGAGCGTGACGTCTCGCCCGAGCAGGAGCAGCGCAAGCAGTCCTCCGACGACGCGAAGGAGTCGTGATGGCGACGACCCTGGCCCCGGTCCTGACGGACACCTGGGACGCGGACCGGTCCTGGACCCTGGCCGCCTACGAGGACGCGGGCGGCTACCGCGGCCTGCGCCGCGCGCTCGGCATGCAGGCGGCGGACGTCGTGACGATGGTCAAGGACTCCGGTCTGCGCGGCCGTGGCGGTGCGGGCTTCCCGACCGGCATGAAGTGGGGCTTCCTGCCCGCACCCGACGGCGGACCGCGCTACCTCGTGGTCAACGCGGACGAGTCCGAGCCCGGGACCTGCAAGGACATCCCGCTCATGATGGCCAGCCCGCAGCACCTCATCGAGGGCATGATCATCACGAGCTACGCGATCGGCTGCCACCACGCGTTCCTCTACGTGCGCGGCGAGGTCCTGCACGTCTACCGGCGGCTGCTCCGCGCGATCGAGGAGGCCCGCGCCGCGGGCTACCTCGGCACGAACATCCTCGGCTCGGGGTTCGACCTGGAGATCACGCTGCACTCCGGTGCGGGCGCGTACATCTGCGGCGAGGAGACCGCGCTGCTCGACTCGCTCGAGGGCCTGCGCGGCCAGCCGCGCCTCAAGCCGCCGTTCCCCGCGGTCGCGGGCCTGTACGCACGCCCGACGGTCGTGAACAACGTCGAGTCGATCGCGTCGGTGCCGGGCATCGTGCGCGGCGGCGCGGACTGGTTCAAGGGCATGGGCACCGAGCGGTCGACGGGCCACGGCCTGTTCAGCCTGTCGGGCCACGTCACGCGGCCAGGGCAGTACGAGGCGCCGCTCGGCATCACGCTGCGCGAGCTGCTCGACATGGCGGGCGGCATCCGCGAGGGCCACCAGCTGAAGTTCTGGACGCCCGGCGGGTCGTCGACGCCGATCTTCACGGCCGAGCACCTCGACGTGCCCCTCGACTACGAGTCGGTCGGCGCCGCGGGGTCGATGCTCGGCACGCGCGCGCTGCAGATCTTCGACGAGACGACGTCGGTCGTCCGCGCGGTGACGCGCTGGACCGAGTTCTACAAGCACGAGTCGTGCGGCAAGTGCACCCCGTGCCGCGAGGGCACGTACTGGCTGGTCCAGGTGCTCAAGCGCATCGAGGGCGGCCAGGGCACGCACGCGGACGTCGACCTGCTGCTCGACCTGTGCGACAACATCCTCGGCCGCGCGTTCTGCGCGCTCGGCGACGGCGCGACGAGCCCCATCACGTCGGCCGTGCAGTACTTCCGGGAGGAGTTCGAGGCCGGCACGCACACGCCCGCCGACGTCCTCTTCCCGCCCGAGCACAGCTCGCTGTTCACCTACGCCCCCCGGCGCGGCCGGGCGGCCCTCGCGGGGGTGCACGCATGACCATCACGTCCTCCGGCCCGACGACGGCGACCCCGCTCGTCCCGGCCGCACCGGCGCCCGCCGCGCCCGAGCCGACGGACACGGTGACGTTCGAGATCGACGGGCTCGAGACGACCGTCCCGAAGGGCACGCTCGTCATCCGCGCCGCCGAGCAGGTCGGCATCCAGATCCCGCGGTTCTGCGACCACCCGCTGCTCGCGCCGGCGGGCGCGTGCCGTCAGTGCCTCGTCGAGGTCTGGGCACCGGGCCGCGACGGCAACCTCGCGAAGATGCCGAAGCCGCAGGCGTCGTGCACGCTCGAGGCCACACCCGGCATGCAGGTCAAGACGCAGCACACGTCGGCCGAGGCCGACAAGGCGCAGCACGGCGTCATGGAGCTGCTGCTCGTCAACCACCCGCTCGACTGCCCGGTGTGCGACAAGGGCGGCGAGTGCCCGCTGCAGAACCAGGCGATGTCGAACGGCCGCGCGACGACGCGCTTCGTCGACGTCAAGCGCACGTTCCCCAAGCCGATCGCGATCTCGACGCAGATCCTGCTCGACCGTGAGCGCTGCGTCCTGTGCCAGCGCTGCACGCGGTTCTCGGAGGAGATCGCGGGCGACGTGTGGATCGACCTGCAGAAGCGCGGCGCGCAGCAGCAGATCGGCACGTTCGACACCGACGTCCTCGGGTTCGCGGGCGACACCCCGGTGGGCGCCTCGACGCAGGACACGTCGGGCCGTCCGTTCGCGTCGTACTTCTCGGGCAACACCGTGCAGATCTGCCCGGTGGGCGCCCTGACGAGCGCGGCGTACCGGTTCCGGTCGCGCCCGTTCGACCTCGTCTCGACGCCGGGCGTCGCGGAGCACGACTCCCAGGGCTCGGCGATCCGCGTGGACCACCGCCGCGGCGTCGTGCTGCGGCGCCTCGCGGGCGACGACCCGGTCGTCAACCAGGAGTGGATCACCGACAAGGACCGCTTCGCGTTCACGTGGCAGTCCGCGCCGGACCGCATCACGACCCCGCTCGTCCGCAACGCGGCCGGTGAGCTCGAGCCCGCGTCGTGGATCGAGGCGCTCGACGTCGCGGCCGCGGGCCTGCGCGCGGCGCAGACGCCGTCCGACCCGCGCGAGACGGCGGTCGGTCTCGCCGCCCTCCCGGGCGGGCGCCTCACGCTCGAGGACGCCTACGCGTGGTCGAAGTTCGCGCGCGTCGCGCTCGGCACGAACGACGTCGACGGCCGCGCGCGCCCGCACTCCGCGGAGGAGGAGGCCTTCCTCGGCCACCACGTCGCGGGTCGCACGCTCGAGGTCACGTTCGGCGACCTCGTCGCCGCGCCGGCCGTGCTGCTCGTCGGCCTCGAGCTCGAGGAGGAGGCCGGCGTCGCGTTCCTCCGGGTGCGCGAGCAGGTCGTCAAGAAGCGCACGCGCGTCCTGTCGGTCGCCCCGCTCGCGAGCCGCGGGCTCGAGCGGCTCTCCGGCACGCTGCTGGCGGCGGCGCCGGGCACCGAGGCGGAGGTGCTCGACGGGATCGTCGCCGGCGCCGACGACGTCCTCGGTGACGCCGCGGCCGCGCTGGCCGCCGAGG
>NZ_JAAXOY010000445.1 GCF_012396155.1 Cellulomonas septica
CGGCCGGCCCGAGCGCCGCGAGCGCCTCCAGGGTGCGGTAGGCGTCCTCGGCGGCGTGCTGCTCGGCGAGCTTCTTCGCCGGGCCGGTGCCCGAGCCGCGCGCCTCGCCCGCGAGGACGGCGCGCGCCGTGAACGTGCGCGCGTGGTCGGGACCCTCACCGACGACCTCGTACGACGGAGCCCCCAGTCCCAGCGCCGCGGACAGCTCCTGCAACGACGTCTTCCAGTCGAGACCCGCACCGAGGCCTGCGGCCGCGTCGAGCGTCGGCCCGACGAACCGGTCGACGACCGTGCGGGCCGTCTCGAGCCCGTGCGACAGGTACACCGCGCCGAAGATCGCCTCGAGCGTGTCGGACAGGATCGAGTCCTTGTCCGCCCCGCCGGTCGCGAGCTCGCCCTTGCCGAGCAGGACGAACGCGCCCAGGTCGAGGTCGCGCGCGACGCCCGCGAGCGCCCGCTGCGAGACGGTCGCGGCCCGCATCTTCGCGAGCGCACCCTCGGGCTGGTCGGGGTGGCGGCGGTAGAGCGACTCGGTGACGACGAGACCGAGGACGGTGTCGCCGAGGAACTCGAGCCGCTCGTTCGTCGGGATGCCACCGGCCTCGTGCGCGAACGAACGGTGGGTCAGCGCCAGCACGAGAAGCTCGGGGTCCAGGTGGACCCCGAGCTTCTCGATGAGCCTGTCGGCCGCGGCAC
Source organism: Cellulomonas septica (assembly GCF_012396155.1). GTDB lineage: Bacteria > Actinomycetota > Actinomycetes > Actinomycetales > Cellulomonadaceae > Cellulomonas > Cellulomonas septica. The sequence goes on from NZ_JAAXOY010000445.1 coordinate 697, forward strand.
TCATCCCGGTCACAGGGCGGTCAGGTGCGTCACGGCGACGAGCGAGGGTGTCAGCGGGCCTCGTGCTCGCTGCGCACGGCCTCGGCGTAGCGACGGCCGTTGTACGCACCGCACGACGGGCACGCGGCGTGCGACAGCTTGTCCGCCTTGCAGACGGGGCACGAGGTCAGCGTCGCGGCAGTGGTCTTCCACTGCGACCGACGCGCACGGGTGTTGCTGCGCGACATCTTGCGCTTCGGAACCGCCACGGCTAGCTCTCTTTCGTCTCGTCGACCTTGCTCGACAGGCCGCTCAGGGCGGACCAGCGAGGGTCAAGCGTCTCATGCGAATGGTCAGGGTCGTCCGCCAGGCGAGCTCCGCACTCGGAGCACAGACCCGGGCAGTCGGGGCGGCACAGCGGCTGGAACGGCAGAGCCGGCACCACCACGTCCCGCAGCGCGGGCTCGAGGTCGATCAGATCGCCCTCCAGCTCACGCACGTCCTCGTCCTCGTCGCCCTCCTCGACCGCAGCGGCGGCGCGCTCGGGGTAGACGTAGAGCTCCTGGAGGGTGACGTCGACGTCCTCGACGACCTCTTCCAGGCAGCGCACGCACTCCCCGACCGCCCGGCCACGGACGGATCCGGAGACCAGGACTCCCTCCATGACCGCCTCGAGCCGGAGGTCCAGCTCGATGTCGGTTCCAGGACGGATGCCGATCACGTCGGTCCCGAGATCCTCCGGGGCACCGACCGTGAGCTGCACGGTCCGCGTCGATCCCGGACGTCGGCCGAGCTCATGCGTGTCGAGCACGAACGGCGAACGGGGATCGAGGTGAACAGGGCGCTGCACGGCCGAAGGTCCCCTCGTCTTGGATCTCGGTCCACGCCACGACCGGCAGGACCAACCGCCAACTCTACGACACGCGACCGGGGGCTCCCAAATCAGCTCCACCTCGCCCGACGCCACCGGTCGACGGGCTGCTCGACCGGCCGGTCAGCCGGTGCCCGCCGGCTCAGAGGACCGAGCCGTCCGACCGGTCGTCCGCGCCGCCGTCCAGGCGGTCCGCGAGCTTCGCCCGACCCGCCTGCACCTGGCTCAGCACCTTGCCGAGGTCGATCTCGAAGTCCGCCAGCCGGCGGTCGCAGTAGTCGTCGGCGTCACGCCGCAGGACCGTCGCCGACTCCTCGGCCTCCTGCACGATCTGCTGCGCCCGCTCGCGCGCCGCCACGACGACGGCCTCCGAGTCGACGAGCTCGTCGGCGCGCTGCCGCGCCTCGGCGATGATGCGGTCCGCCTGCCCCCGCGCCTCGGCCCGTGCCGCGTCGGCGTCCGCCAGCACCTGGTCCGCGCGCGTGAGCTGCGTGGGCAGCACGTCGCGCGCCTGGTCCAGCAGGTCCAGCAGCTCCGCCCGGTTCACCAGCACGGACGACGACATGGGCATCGCCCGGGCCTGCGTCACCGCCGCCGCGATCGCGTCCAGCACACCCGTGAGGCCCTCGGGCCGGGTCGTCGCGTCCTCGTCGGTCATCATGCACTCCCTCCCGTCCGCGCGAGCGCCGCGCGCACCGCCTCACCGACCTCGGCCGGCACCAGGTCGTCGATCGGCCCGCCGTACCGGGCCACGTCCTTGACCAGCGACGACGCCACGTGCGCGAGCGCCGGGTCGCCCACCACGAACACCGTCTCGACGCCCGACAGGTGCCGGTTCATGAGCGCCATGGGCAGCTCCGCGTCGAAGTCCGCGCCGCTGCGCAGCCCCTTGACGACCGCCGACGCGCCCTGCTCCCGCACGAAGTCCGCGAGCAGGCCGTCGACCGCCTCGACCCGCACGCCGTCGAGGTCCGCGAGCACCGTGCGGGCCAGCGCGACGCGCTCGTCTGCGGTCAGCAGCGGCGTCTTCGACGAGTTGCGCGCCACGGCGACGACGACCTCGTCGAACATCGTCCGCGCACGCCGCACCACGTCCACGTGGCCGAGGGTGAGGGGGTCGAAGGATCCCGGGCAGACGGCTGTGGTCACCCGGCCAGGGTAGGCGAACGGCCGGTGCGCGCCCGTCGGACGCGGCCGGGTCAGTCCTGGTCCGGGTGCGGCGCGCGCCCGTCCGCGGCGTCGCCGTCGCCCGCGGCGTCGTCGGGCTGCCCGCCGTCGTCGGGGGCGCCGTCGACCGGTGTCCGCTCGCCGAACCAGACGACCGTCTCGCCGTAGACGCGCCGCTCGACACCCTCCCAGCCGGTGGGCCACGTGGGTTCGGGCGAGCGGGACGAGCGCTCGACGGCGAGCACGCCGTCCTCGGCGACGGCCGGCGCGACGCCGGCCAGCACCGTGCCGAGGTCGGTCTCCGCGACGTCGTACGGCGGGTCGACGAGGACGAGGTCCCACGGGGCGACGG
>NZ_JAAXOY010000446.1 GCF_012396155.1 Cellulomonas septica
GGCAGCCGGGACTGCTCCAGCTGCGGACGCTCCAGGCGGTCGAGGCGGGTGGCGCGACGGTCGTCCTGTCGACCGACCCGGCCGGGACGGCGGCAGCGCGCGCGACGTCCTGACGTCAGCCCGCAGCGCGCACGGGCCCGGCCCCTCGACGAGGAGCCGGGCCCGTGCCGTGCAGGTCAGCCTGTCGCGCGCAGGTCGTCGTCGGGGTCGCCCTCGGCGGCGGCCTCCCAGCGCAGGAGGTCGCCGGGCTGGCAGTCGAGCACCTGGCACAGCGACTCGAGGGTCGTGAACCGGACGGCCTTCGCGCGGCCGTTCTTGAGGACCGCGAGGTTGGCGGGCGTGATGCCGACGCGGTCCGCGAGCTCGCCGACGGACATCTTGCGGCGGGCGAGCATGACGTCGATGTCGACGACGATGGGCATCAGATCACCTCGTCGAGCTCGGCGCGCAGGGTCGTCGCGGTGGTGTCGAGCGCGACGGCCTTGGCGAGCAGCATGCGCAGCACGAACACGACGAGCGCGATGAGCGCCGTGCCGACGCCGCCGACGACGACGAGCATGACCATGCCGGGCGGCACCTCCTCGCCGGGGGCGAGCAGGAACGACAGGACGACCGCGAGCAGCGTCGCGGCGATCGCGCAGCCGATGACGACGTCGACCCAGCGGAACGCGCGTGTCGAGAAGACGGTGTCCTTCTTGACCATCGTCACGAGCCGCCAGATGCAGACGAGCGCGACCTCGGCGGCGAGGGCGAACAGGAAGCCGATGATCGGCAGCGCCCAGCGCAGGTGCGCGACGTCGGGGCCGGCCTCCTGGAGGTCGATGCCGAGCAGGGGCATGAGCATGAACTGGACGAACAGCAGCCCGGCGAACGCGAGCACGATCACCACGCGCAGGGCGAGGATGGCCAACCGGCCCATGGGCACCTCACTGTGAGTCGATCTATCGAGAAACGATAGAAGGCTATCGTTTCGCGTGAGGTGCGGCAAGATCGATGCCGCTGGTCGGGACCGACGGCCTCGTCCGGGGGCGGGACGTGCCGGTGGCGGCCAGGGCCCGGACGCGACCGAGGCCGCCCGCGGTGACGTGCGCGGACGGCCTCGGTCCGGGAGGGGCCGGTCATTCCTCCCGTTCAGGTGACGTCTACCCGGTCGCGCACGTCGCACCCGGAGTCGTGCTGCTCCCGTTCTTGTAGAACGTCACGCCGAAGGAGTTGCCCGACCCGTTGGGGCGGGCCTGACGCGTGCTGCCGCTGCCGCTCAGCGTCGCGTTCCAGCTGCTCTGCACCGACTGGCTGCCGTTGAGCGTCAGGGTGACGACCCAGCTGCTGGTGCCGCTCACCGTGTAGGTGACGTTGAAGCGGTCCGACCACTCGTCGCCGCGCGTCGCGGTCACGGTGCACGAGCCGGTGCTCCCACCGCCACCGCCACCACCGCCGCCGCCACCGCCCGCGGTGGACGGTGCGACCGCCCGGCCGGTCGAGGACGAGATGTGCCCGGCGCACAGGTTGCGCGAGCGCAGGTCCTGCAGGATCCCCGGCAGGGCCTGGACGGTCGCCGCCGGCCAGTCGTGCATGAGGATGATCTGGCCGTTCGTCAGGCGGGACGCCGCCTGCCGGATCTGGTCGGCGCTCGCGTTGTTCCAGTCGTTCGAGTCGACGTCCCAGATGATCTCCCGCAGGCCGAGCGACTGCTCGACCGACTTGAGCGTCGCGTTCGTCTCGCCGTACGGCGGCCGGAACAGCGTCGGGGTGACGCCGGCGGTCTGCTGGATCGCCTGCTGGGTCCGCGAGAGCTGCGACTGGATGTCGCTCTGGCTCATGTTGACCAGGTGCGGGTGGTCCCAGCTGTGGTTGCCGATCTGCAGGCCGGCGTTCTTGTACGCCTGCATGAGCGACGCGTTGTTCTGCGCGTTCTGACCGGTCGGGAAGACGGTCGCGGTCGCGCCGTACTGGTTGAGGGTCGAGATGATCTGGTTCGACGTCCCGCTGTTCGGCCCGTCGTCGAACGTCAGGCCCACGTAGCCAGCGGAGCACGACTGCGGCTGCGACGTCGGCGTCGGGGTCGGCGTCGCCGTCCCTCCGCCGCCGCCCCCGCCGGTGCTGCCGCCGTTGCAGGTGGCGGACGGCGTCGTGCTGTTCCCGTTCTTCATGACGGTGACGCCGAACGAGTTCCCGTTGCCGTTGGGTGTGACCGTGCGGGTCGAGCCGCTGCCGGAGACGTTCGCGTTCCACGAGTTCTGGATCGACTGGCTGCCGTTGAGCCCCAGGTTCACGGTCCACGAGCTCGACCCGCTGACCGAGTAGGTGACGTTGAAGCGGTCGGACCACTCGTCGCCGCGCGTCGCGGTCACGGTGCAGCCCGAGCTGCCCCCGCCACCGGTCCCGCCGCCGCCACCGCCGGTTCCGCCGCCACCGCCGCCCGAGCCCTCGGAGACGGTGATGTTCGACGACCCGCTGCTCTGGTAGCCCTCGGTCGCCATGATCATGTAGTTGTGGTTGCCGAGGTTCATGCCCTTGGACGCCCACGCGTCGAAGTGGTTGCCGGACGTGATGGTGCCGCCGACCCGCTTCTGCTGCCGCACGCTCCAGTACTGGTAGAAGGTCGAGCTGTTGCCCTCGATCGACGGCTTGTTGACGCGCTGCGTGCGGTAGATGTCGTACGTGCCGCCGTCGCTCGTGACGGTGCCCATGAACGTGCCGGTGGGCCGGTACGTGCCCCAGTTGTCGACGATGTAGTACTCGATCAGCGGGTTCTGGGTCCAGCCGTAGAGCGTGAGGTACGCGTTGCCCGACGGGTTGAACTGGCCCGAGTAGCTGACGGTCTTGCGGCCGCCGGTCTGCCACCCCTTGCCGGCCACGAAGTTGCCGGTGTTGCTCCACTGCGTCGAGTAGTTCCCGCCCGAGCCCATGTCCATCGACACGGTGCCCTGGCTGTCGGTCCAGAACGAGTACCACCAGCCGTTGTTGGTGCCGGTGGAGTTCGACGTCACCGCGGCGGACGCCGGGCTGGCGATCGCGAGGCCGGCGGCCACGAGCGCGCCGGCGGCCAGCAGGGCCGTCAGCG
>NZ_JAAXOY010000447.1 GCF_012396155.1 Cellulomonas septica
AGGTCGTCGACGCCGACGTGCCGCGCCCGCGCCCCGCGGGCGACGCGCACCCGCCGGTCGACCTGCCGCTCGGCGACGTCAAGCACGGTGCGCTGCACGGCTCGGTGCTCGACCCCGCGACGTGGCGGCAGGCCGTGCGGACGCTGCAGGACCGCACGGTGCGCCGATGAGCACGCTCACCGCGCTCGCCGTCACCTGGTTCGCCCCGACGCCGCCCACGGCGCCGGACGCCCCCGCGGTCGGCGACACCGTCACGGTCGCGGTCAACGGCGTCAACGGGACGCCCAGCAGCTCGATCGTCGTGCTGCTCGCGATCACGCTGCTGTCGGTCGCGCCCGCGCTGCTGCTCATGACGACGAGCTTCACGAAGATCTTCGTCGTCCTGTCGTTCACCCGGAACGCGCTCGGCCTGCAGGGCGTGCCGCCCAACCAGGTGCTCGCGGGGTTCGCGCTGTTCCTCTCCCTGTTCATCATGGCGCCGACCGTGAGCGACGTGAACGCGATCGGCGTCCAGCCCTACCTCGACGGGTCGTTGACGTTCTCGCAGGCCGTCGACGCGGGCTCCGGGCCGCTGCGCGAGTTCATGCTGGGCCACACGCGCGAGCAGGACCTCGCGCTGCTCACGCGCGCCGCGCAGCAGGAGAACCCGGCGTCGCCGGAGGACGTGCCGTTCACGACGCTCGCGCCCGCGTTCCTGCTCTCCGAGCTGCGGTCCGCGTTCATCATGGGCTTCGTCATCTTCGTGCCGTTCCTGGTCATCGACCTGGTGGTGTCGGCGTCGCTCATGTCGATGGGCATGATGATGCTGCCGCCCGTGATGATCTCCCTGCCGTTCAAGATCCTGCTGTTCGTCCTGGTGGACGGCTGGGGGCTGGTGGTCACGTCCCTCGTGGGCTCCTACGTGGGGAGCGGCTGATGGACACCACCGCGGTCCTCGACGTCGGCGTCGACGCGCTCGTCCTCGCCGCCAAGCTCGCCGCGCCCGTGCTCGTGACGGCGCTCGTCGTCGGGTTCGTCATCTCCCTGCTGCAGTCCGTCACGCAGATCCAGGAGGTCACGCTCAGCTTCGTGCCCAAGGCGATCGCCGCCGCGATCGCGCTCGTCGTGTGCGGGCACTGGATGATCTCCGAGCTCGTCACGTTCACGCACGAGCTGTTCGACCGCATCCCCGCGCTCGTCGGCGGCTGACGTGGACCCGATCAGCATCGCCCTGCCCGTCGGGGCGGTGGAGACGACGATGCTCGCGAGCGTGCGGGTCGCCGCGTTCCTCGTGATCGCGCCGCCGTTCTCGCAGCGTGCGGTGCCGGCCACGATCAAGGTCGCCCTCGCGCTCGGGATCGCGCTGGCCGTCGCGCCCCGCCTCGACCCGCTGCCGTCCGACACGACGCCGGCGTTCGTCGGGTCGCTCGTCGGGCAGGCCGTCATCGGTGCCGCGCTCGGGTTCCTCGTCTCGATGGTGTTCTCGGCCGTGCAGTCCGCCGGGTCGCTGATCGACCTGTTCGGCGGCTTCCAGCTCGCGACGGCGTACGACCCGATGAGCCAGTCGGCCAACGGTCCGTTCGGGCGGCTCTGCCAGATGACCGCGATGGTCCTGCTGTTCGCGTCCGACGGGTACCAGGTGGTGCTCGCCGGGCTCGTGCGCACGTTCGACGCGCTGCCGCTCGGCGCGCTGCTCGACCCGGCCGCGCTCGGGCACACGCTGACCGACGGCCTCACGCAGATGTTCCTCGCGGCGCTGCAGATCGCCGGGCCGCTCATCGTCGTGCTGTTCCTCGCCGACGTCGGCCTCGGGCTGCTCACGCGCGTCGCGCCCGCCCTCAACGCGTTCGCGATGGGCTTCCCGCTGAAGATCCTGCTGACCCTGGTCTTCGGCTCGCTCGCGTTCCTGGCCCTGCCGACCGTGATGGAGGCGCTCACCGGGCGCTCCGTCGAGCAGATGCTGGGGGTGGTGGTCCCATGAGCTCCGACGGGCAGGACAGGACCGAGAAGGCCACCCCGCAGCGGATGAAGGAGGTCCGCCGCAAGGGCGGCCTCGGCCGGTCGCAGGACCTCGCCGCGTGGGTCGGCCTCGGCGCCGCCGCCGCGGTGCTCCCGCTCGTGCTCGACAACGGCAGGGCGGCCGCGCTCGGCCAGCTCGCGGTCGTGCGCGACGCGGCGCTCGACCCCGACGGGACCGACGTGGCGCAGGTGCTCGGCGACGCGCTCATGACCGTGATCACGACGCTCGCGCCGCTGTTCGTCGTCGGCGTCGTCACCGCGATCGCGGTGAGCGCCGCGCAGGGCGGCATCCACCTGCACCGCCTGCGCCTGCACGCCGAGCACCTCAAGCCCAAGGGCATCGCGTCCCGGCTCGTCGGCGGGCAGGCGTGGTGGCAGGGCACCAAGACGCTGCTCAAGACGGCCGCCGTCGCCCTCGTCCTGCTCGTCGCGCTGCAGGCGCTCGTGCCGACGCTCCTCGCGTCCGGCCGGCTGCCCCTGTCGCACCTGCTCGGCATCGCGTCGGACGGCACCTCGACGCTCCTGCGGACCGGCATCGCCGCCGGCGTGATCCTCGCGGTCGCCGACGTCGCCGTCGTCTTCCGCCGCAACCGCAAGCAGACCCGCATGACGCTCCGTGAGGTCAAGGAGGAGCACAAGCGGACGGAGGGGGACCCGATGCTCAAGGGCGCGATCCGGTCGAAGCAGCTCGCGATGAGCCGGAACCGGATGATGGCCGAGGTCGCGAACGCCGACGTCGTGCTCGTCAACCCGACGCACGTCGCCGTCGCGCTGCGCTACGAGCCCGGCACGGGCGCGCCGCGCGTCGTCGCGAAGGGTGCGGGTGCGGTCGCCGCGCGCATCCGGTCCGCCGCGTCCGACGCGCAGGTCCCGATGGTCGAGGACGTCCCGCTGGCCCGCGCGCTGCCGCTCGGACGCATCGTCATGACGTTGCCGGACGAGTCCCACGTCGGGGAGCCGTTCCAGGTCGCGATGATCTTCTGCGGCGAGCGCACGGTCA
>NZ_JAAXOY010000448.1 GCF_012396155.1 Cellulomonas septica
GCCCGCGACCACCGCCACGAGCAGGGCAGCCGGTCCCGTGCGCACCGCCGTCCACCACGGCACCGGGACCGCCGCCGGCCGGCCCGTGCGCCGGACCAGGAGACCGCCCGCGGCGACCAGCGCGACCGCGACCACCGCGACGGGCGCCCCCCACGGCACCACGCCCTCGGTCACGACCGCCGTCGCCCCCAGCACCCCGAGCGTCACGCTCGGCGCGACCGCGACGGCCGCCACGACCCCGTGCCGCCAGCCCCACGCCCGCAGGACGACCAGGCCCGGGCCCCAGAACACCCCCACGGTCGCGACCGCCGTCACGGCAGCGGCCATCCACGTCATGCCGGAAGCATCGGCACGCGCGCGGACGGCCTTGACGCCCCGCATCCGACCGTCGGGCGCCGGCACGGTCGGCACGGCACGACGGCTACGCTCCAGGCGTGCCGCAGCACCCCACCCCCCGCCTCGTCCTGGTCGGTCCGCCCGGCTCCGGGAAGTCGACCGTCGCGCAGGCGCTCGCCGACCGTTGGCAGCTCGCGGTCCGCGACACCGACGCGGACGTCGAGCGCACCGCCGGCAAGCCGATCTCCGAGATCTTCGTCGACGACGGCGAGCCGCACTTCCGCGCCCTGGAGCGTGCCGCGGTGCTCGCCGCGCTCGCCGAGCACGACGGCGTCCTCGCCCTCGGCGGCGGTGCCGTGGTCGACGAGCACAGCCGTGCGGCGCTCGTGGCCTACCGGGCCGCGGGCGGTGCGGTGGTGTTCCTCGACGTCTCGCTCGCGCACGCGGCCCCGCGGGTCGGCTTCAACCAGTCGCGGCCGCTGCTGCTCGGCAACCCGCGGGCGCGCTGGCAGGCGCTCATGGAGGCCCGCCGCCCGGTCTACGAGGAGGTCGCGAGCGTGCGGGTGCTCACGGACGGCTTGCGCCCGGCGGACGTCGCCGTGGCGGTGGAGGACGCGCTCGCGACGCTGCGCGTCGGCGACGGCGCCGCGGCGGCGCGGGAGGACGGACGATGACGACGACGGTGCGGGTGGAGGGCGACGCGCCCTACGACGTGATGATCGGCCGGCACCTGCTGGGCGAGCTCCCGGCCCTGCTGGGCGAGGGCGTGCGCCGGGTGCTCGTGGTGCACCCCGCGGCGCTCGCGACGTCGGCGGAGGCGGTCCGCGAGGACCTGCTGGGGCACGGCTACGAGGCGTTCGCCGCCGAGGTGCCGGACGCGGAGGCGGCGAAGACGGCGCAGGTCGCGTCGTTCCTGTGGGGGGTGCTGGGCCAGGCGGACTTCACGCGGTCGGACGCCGTGGTCGCGCTCGGCGGCGGTGCGACGACGGACCTGGGCGGGTTCGTCGCGGCGACGTGGCTGCGGGGCATCCGGGTCGTGCAGGTCCCGACGACGCTGCTCGCGATGGTCGACGCGGCCGTCGGCGGCAAGACGGGCATCAACACGGCGGAGGGCAAGAACCTCGTCGGCGCGTTCCACCCGCCGGCGGGCGTGCTCTGCGACCTCGCGGCGCTCGAGTCGCTGCCGGCGCACGACTTCGTGGCGGGGCTCGCGGAGGTCGTGAAGTGCGGCTTCATCGCCGACCCCCGGATCCTCGAGATCGTCGAGGAGAACGTCGCGCTGCTGCGCGACCCGGTGGCCGCGTCGTCGTCGCCCGTGCTGGCCGAGCTGGTCGAGCGCGCGGTCGCCGTCAAGGCGCGGGTCGTGGGGGAGGACCTCAAGGAGGCGGGCCTGCGCGAGATCCTCAACTACGGGCACACGTTCGGCCACGCGGTCGAGCAGGTCGAGCGGTACCAGTGGCGGCACGGCGCCGCGGTGTCGGTCGGCATGGTGTTCGTCGCCGAGCTCGCGCGCCTGGCCGGCCGGCTCTCGGACGACGTCGTGGAGCGGCACCGCGCGATCCTCACCTCCCTGGGCCTGCCGGTGTCGTACCGCGGCGACCGCTGGGACCGGCTCGTGGCCGCGATGCGCCGCGACAAGAAGACGCGCGGCGACCTGCTGCGGTTCGTGGTGCTGGAGGACGTCGGCCGCCCGGTGCGGCTCGAGGGCCCGGACCCGACCCTGCTCGCCGCCGCGTACGCCGAGGTCAGCGAGGGCGCTCCGGCCCCGTCGCGCGCGGTGTCGCTGTGACGCGTCCGCCCGGTGGTGCGCGGCGCGTCGCGCACCGGCGTGTCGCCTAGGCTGGGGAGATGACGCGCGCGCTGGTGCTCAACGGTCCCAACCTGGCCAGGCTCGGGTCCCGGGAGCCCGACGTGTACGGCTCGGCGTCGCTCGACGACCTGGCGGCGTCGGTCGAGAAGTGGTGCGTGGACCTCGGCATCGACGCCGACGTCCGGCAGACGGACGACGAGTCGGAGCTGGTCGGCTGGCTGCACGAGGCCGTCGACACGCGTGCGCACGTCGTGCTCAACCCGGCCGCGTTCACGCACTACTCGTACGCGCTGCGCGACGCGGCGGCGCAGGTCACGTCGGCGGGCCTCGTGCTGGTCGAGGTGCACATCACGAACCCGTACGCGCGCGAGGCGTTCCGGCACACGTCGGTCGTGGGCGGCGTGTCGACGGGGACGGTCGCGGGGTTCGGCTTCGACTCCTACCGCCTGGCGCTGACGGCGATCGCGCTGCGCGTCTGAGCACGCGCGCTCCCGTCCCGGACAAGCACCGGGACTTGTCTCCGTCGCTACAAGCATGCAGACTTGTCGTATGTTCGTGCTCACGATCGACCAGCGGGGGAGCCGCCGGCACGGCGACCGTGTCGAGCAGCTGCTCGCGGACCTCGCCGCGCACCACGAGCAGACGGGGGTCGACCCGCTGCGCGGGTTCGAGCGGACCGTCGGCGACGAGGTGCAGGGCGTGTACGACGACCCCGAGCCGGTGGTCGACGTCGCTCTGCACGTGCTGCGGCTCGGCGGGTGGACGGTCGGCATCGGCGCCGGACCCGTCGACGAGCCGCTCCCGGACTCCCCGCGCGCGGGCAGCGGACCCGCGTTCGTGCTCGCGCGCACCGCGGTCGAGGTAGATCCCGCCGCCGAGCAGCAG
>NZ_JAAXOY010000449.1 GCF_012396155.1 Cellulomonas septica
GCGTCGTCGCCGTCCTGCGGCGGTGTCGAGGGCGAGTCCGGATCCCCGTCGTGCTCCTCGAGCTCGACGGGCCGGAGCCCCTCGTCGCGCGCCATGCCCGGACGCTACCGCCGGGCAGCGTCCGGGCGGAGGCGGTTCAGGCGTCGGCGCGTGCGCGCGCGTGCTCGACCGCCCAGTCGAGCGCCTTGTCGGCGACGGCCTCCCAGCCGGGTGCCGCGCACGTCCAGTGGTCCCGGTCGGGGAACTCGAACAGCTCGGTCACGGCGGGCGACTTGTCGTAGTGCTTGGCGTTCGAGCGGTTCACCGACGCGGGCATGATGTGGTCCTTCCCGCCCGCGACGAACAGCAGCGGCGCGCGGTCCTTGCCGTAGTCGACCCACGTCTCCTGGTGACCCGGCTTGTAGTTGGCGATGAGCCCGTACGTCCAGATCCACGCGCCCGGCGCGGCGATCGCGTACCGGGCGTGCGCCGCGTCGGAGTCCTCGCGGCTCAGGGTGTTCGCGAACGCGTAGTGGAACTGCTCCCGGGTGAACGCGACGGCGCCGTGCCGGCTGTGCAGGTCCGTGAACGCGGGGCTGAGCGACTTGATCTGCGACGGCGGCGTCACCCGCACGCCCTCGGTCGGCGCCGAGTCGATCACGACGCCCGCCGCGCCGAGGCCCCGCGCGAGCAGGAGCTGCGTGAGCGTCCCGCCGAACGAGTGGCCGATGATGATCGGCGGCGCGTCCAGGGCCTCGATCACGGCGGCCAGGTGGTCGACGACCTCGGGGACGGTGAGCCTCGCGATGAGCTCCTGGTTCTCGCGCAGCGCCTCGACCTCGATCTCGAAGCCGGGGTAGCCGGGGGTGAGCACCCGGTAGCCCTTCGCCTCGTAGTACGGGACCCAGTGCTCCCAGGAGCGCGGGGTCATCCAGAGGCCGTGCACGAGCACGATCGTGTCGGGTGTCGCCATGGTCCGTCCTCTTCTCGGGCGTTCGGTGCGGGAACGTGGAGCGTCGTGCGGTGTGACGGGACGTGCGGCGGGCCGCACCGGACGAACCGGGCACCCGTGCCGATCATGGCGCGGGGTGCAGGCGTCGCGGAAGAGGGGTCGCGACGCAGGTCAGACGACCGACACCGATGTCGGTGCCGGACACGGGGAGCGCGCCGGACCGCCGGGCGTGCGGCCGGCGGGCGCCGGCGTCAGCGGACCGTCAGCAGCTCCGAGTCGAGCGCCACGGCCGCGTCGAGCGTCACGTACCCGTGCTCCTCGAACAGGACCGTCAGCCGGTCCGCCTCGACGACCGAGACCGTGCCGTCGCCGAACCGCTCGTGCCGCACCGCCTGCCCCGGACGGACACCCGTCGAGCGGGCCGGTGCGCTGGTCCCGCGGTCGCACGAGTCGCACGCGCCGCACGGGTCGGGGCGCACCTCGCCGAGCAGCTCGAGCAGCTGCGGGAGCATCGCGGCGACGCCCTCGTCGGACGGCACGACGACCTCGGCACGACGCTCCGCGCCGACCAGGGTCAGCCGGGTGAAGGTGCTCACGGTGTCGTTCCGATCGTCGACTGCGGGCTCGACGTACCTCCGCGCAGGGACCCGCTGTTCGCCTGGACGAACGAGTACCCCGCGCAGCCCGCGCACGCGAGGGCCGCCACGACGACGCTCCCGACGAACCGCCGCACGTTGTCGTTGGTGGTCCGCCGGTCGCGCAGGTCGCCGTGCAGGAACGCGGCGCGCAGCCGCGCCCGGTGGACGCGCACGGACTCCAGGAGGACGGCATCAGGGTCGCGGGCCATCGAGCACCCCCTCCCACGGTCCGCGCGGCGCACCGAGCGCCTCCCGGACCCGGTCGTGGCCGATCGCCCGCAGCACCTCGTCGAAGGCCTGCCAGCCGTCGCGCTCGAGGGCGACGAGCGTGTTCTCGACGGTCGGCGCGGCCGGGTCGGTCGCGATCGCCTCCACCTCGGCGCGGTGCTCCGCCATCCCGGCGAGCAGCGCGGGACGGTAGTGCTCCTCGCGGATCGCGGTGTAGTCGGGCAGGCCGTAGGGCAGCGTCGAGGGCGACGCGAAGGGGTTGGTCGCGTCGAGGGAGTCGGCAGTCATGCCGGTCATCATGACCGACGGTCGGCCAGGTACGCGTCCTCGGCGGCGTAGTCGAAGAAGTCACCCATGGCCTCCATCCGCACGAAGCCGGGGAACGCGTCGCGCCAGTCGCGGCGCGCGGCCTCGTCGACGAGCCAGTGGATGCCGTCGGGGGCCGTGTCGGCGTAGCCGCCGCGCGCGACGTACCCGAGCTCGCGTCCGGCCCGGCCCATGTCGAGGACCAGCGGGCGCGGCACGGCCCACGGGGTCAGCCCGAGGTTGCCCCGCGGCGGTCCCGCGAACGTGACGGTGCCGGACTCGGCACCGAGCGTCGCGTCGACCACGCGGGCGATCTCGGCGACCGTCGGGGCGTCCGGGTCGGCGGCGTTGAGGACCCGGTCGGCGGGCTGCGCGGCCGCGAGGCGGACGAGGTCCGCGAGCACCGACGTCGCGACCGTCTGGAACCGGCTGAGGCCGTCGTACGCGAGGACCCGCACGTCACGCCCGTCGAGCACGCGCCGGACGAACGTCCACTCGCGCGGCTGCACGCACCCCGGACCGTGGATCGCCGCGGCGCGCAGCGCGGTCGTCGGGACGTCGGAGTCGAGCCACGCGCGCTCGAGCGCGACCTTGCCGGTCGCGTACGTGTCGCGGCCCGCCTCGACCGTCGGCTGCGACTCGTCCAGGGGTACCGGGAAGGTGCCGAACGTGTCCGTCTCGAAGCCGTCGCCCGCGTCGTCGACGTAGACGGCCGCGCTGGACACGACGACCGCGGAGCCGATGCGGTCGCGCGACGCGAGCCACACCGCGGCGTCCCGGTCGTCGTAGCCGACCACGTCGACCACGACGTCGACCCCGCCCGCGAGCGCGCGGTCCCGCACGGCGGGGTCGTGCCGGTCCCCGACGACGCTCGTCGCCCCCCACGCCTCGACCGTCGCGGCGTCCTGCCGGCTGCCGCGCGACAG
>NZ_JAAXOY010000045.1 GCF_012396155.1 Cellulomonas septica
CGACGCACCGCGGGGTCGCGCACGCGTGCGGCCACGACGTGCACACGGCCGCGGTGCTCGGTGCAGGGCTCGCGCTCGCGGAGCTCGCGGCGTCGGGCGACCTGGCGACGGGCGTGCGGCTGGTGTTCCAGCCCGCCGAGGAGGTGCAGCCGGGCGGCGCGATCGACGTGATCAACGCGGGCGGGCTCGACGGCGTCGCGCAGATCTTCGGCATCCACTGCGACCCGAAGGTCGACGTCGGCCAGGTCGGGACGCGCATCGGCCCGATCACGTCGGCGAGCGACGAGGTCACCGTGGTGCTCACCGGCTCCGGCGGCCACACGTCGCGCCCGCACCTCACGGGTGACCTCGTGTTCGGGCTGGGGCAGGTCATCACGCAGGTCCCCGCGATCCTCGGCCGCCGGCTGGACCCGCGCTCGGGCGTCAACCTCACGTGGGGCGAGGTGCACGCGGGGACGGCCCACAACGCGATCCCGGCGTCCGGGACGGTGCGCGGCACGCTGCGCTGCCTCGACGTCCGCGCGTGGGAGAAGGCGTCGGACGTGTTCCACCACGCGGTCGAGCAGGTCGTCGCGCCGCTCGGGCTCGAGGCGGAGGTCCGCCACCACCGCGGCGTCCCGCCGGTCGAGAACGAGGAGCGCTCGACCGGCGTGCTCGAGGCCGCCGCGCGCGACGTGCTGGGCCCGGACGCGGTGCTCCTCACCGAGCAGTCGCTCGGCGGCGAGGACTTCGCCTGGTACCTGACGAAGGTGCCGGGCGCGATGGCGCGGCTCGGCACGCGCACGCCGGGCGGCCGGACGTACGACATCCACCAGGGCGACCTCCGCGTCGACGAGCGCGCGGTCGAGGCCGGCGCGCTGCTGCTGGCCAGGGCGGCGCTGCTCGCGGGGCGGCCCTGACGCCGCAGGTCGTCGGACGGGCGTCCGATGTCCGGGTCGCCCGTCTCTCCTGTCGAGACGCCTCGTCCGTCACCTGGGCGGACATTCCAACTAGGTAACGGATCCTCGGCGGATACCGCCTGGTAACAAGCGGGACACGTGACGCTCACTACTGTCCGAAGCATCGACGCCGGGCGCGACCGTCCCGGCGACGGCCCACCTGCCGTCCGGCGGTCGGCTGACGAGACCAGGAGAATCGCGTGAAGAAGATCATCCGTGTGGCTGCGCTCGGCGGCGCCGTCGCCCTCGCCCTCGCGGCCTGTGGCAGCGCACCCGAGGACACGAACGAGACCGCCGGCGGCGACGAGACGTCGGCGACCGTCGACTTCACCGCCTGCATGGTGTCCGACGAGGGCGGCTTCGACGACGCCTCGTTCAACGAGTCCGGCTTCAAGGGTCTCGAGCAGGCCAAGGACGAGCTCGGCATCGAGGTCAAGACCGCCGAGTCGACCGACCCGGGCCAGTACACGACCAACGTCGACTCGATGGTCCAGCAGGGCTGCAACCTCATCATCGGCGTCGGCTTCGCGCTCGAGGACGCCATCCAGGCCGGCGCCGAGGCGAACACCGACATCGAGTTCGCGCTCGTCGACTCCGCGTTCTCCGACGCGGACTTCAACCCGGTGACGCTCGACAACGCCAAGCCGCTGCTGTTCAACACGCAGGAGGCCGCGTACCTCGCCGGCTACCTCGCCGCGGGCGTCTCGCAGACCCACAAGGTCGCGACCTTCGGCGGTCAGCCGTTCCCGTCGGTCACCATCTTCATGGACGGCTTCGCCGACGGCGCCGCCGCCTACGCAGAGGAGACCGGCACCGCGACGACCGTCGTCGGCTGGGACAAGGCCGCGCAGAACGGCTCGATGATCGGCAACTTCTCCGACACCGAGGCCGGCCGCACGACGACCGAGCAGTTCATCAACGACGGCGCGGACGTCATCCTCCCCGTCGCCGGCCCGGTCGGCTCCGGCGCGCTCAACGCGGCGAGCCAGGCCGAGGGCACCGCGGTCATCTGGGTCGACTCGGACGGCTACCTGCAGCCCGCGAACGAGCAGTACAAGGGCCTCATCCTCACCTCCGTCATGAAGCAGATCCAGACGGCCGTGTTCGAGACCATCAAGTCCGCGGTCGACGGTGACTTCTCGTCCGACCCGTACGTCGGCACGCTCGCCAACGGCGGCGTCGACATCGCGCCGTACCACGACTGGGAGTCCAAGGTCCCGGCCGAGCTCGCGTCGAAGATCGACGAGCTGCGTCAGCAGATCATCGACGGCGACCTCGTCGTCGACTCGCCGTCGGCCAACAAGGTCTCCTGACCTGACCACAGCCTGACCACGCACCGGTGGCCTGGGGCGACGCGCCCCGGGCCACCGGTGCGTCGGCGGCGCGGTGGTTCTACTGTCGGCTCACGAGGACGTGGGGAAAGGCGGGCACGAGGTGAGGCTCGAGCTGCAGGGCATCAAGAAGCGCTTCGGGTCGCTCGTGGCGAACGACAACATCAACCTGACGTTCGCACCGGGTGAGATCCACGCGCTGCTCGGCGAGAACGGCGCCGGCAAGTCCACGATGATGAACGTCCTCTACGGGCTGTACCAGCCCGACGGCGGGCAGATCGTCGTCGACGGCGCGCCGCGCACGTTCTCCGGACCGGGCGACGCCATGGCCGCGGGCATCGGCATGGTGCACCAGCACTTCATGCTCATCCCGGTGTTCACGGTCGCCGAGAACGTCGTCCTCGGGCACGAGCCCGTCGTCGGCGGCACGCTCATCGACCTCGCCGAGGCGCGGCGCCGGGTCAAGGAGATCTCCGACCGGTTCGGCTTCGACGTCGACCCCGACGCGCTCGTCGAGGACCTCCCCGTCGGGGTCCAGCAGCGCGTCGAGATCATCAAGGCCCTCTCGCGCGACGCGCAGGTGCTGATCCTCGACGAGCCGACCGCGGTGCTGACCCCGCAGGAGACCGACGAGCTGATCGGGATCATGCGGCAGCTCAAGGAGGCCGGCACCTCCATCGTCTTCATCACGCACAAGCTGCGCGAGGTCCGCGCCGTCGCGGACACCATCAGCGTCATCCGGCGCGGCAAGGTCGTCGGCACCGCGAGCCCCACGTCGACCGAGGTCTAGCTCGCCTCCCTCATGGTCGGCCGTTCGGTCACGCTGGCCGTCGACAAGGCCACGGCCGAGCCCGGCGAGCCCACGTTCCAGGTGCGCGACCTCACGGTCCTCGACGTGCACGGCAACGCGGTCGTCGACGGCGTGTCGTTCGACGTGCACCGCGGGGAGATCCTCGCGATCGCGGGCGTGCAGGGCAACGGCCAGACCGAGCTCACCGAGACGATCCTCGGCCTCGCCGCCCCGACCGCGGGGCAGCTGCTGCTCGACGGCGTCGACCTGGCGGGCCGTCAGGTCCACGAGGTCATCGCCGCGGGCGTCGGGTTCGTGCCCGAGGACCGCAGCACCGACGGCCTCATCTCGTCGTTCTCCATCGCGGAGAACCTCATCCTCGACATGCACCGGTCCGAGCCGTTCGCGCGGGCCGGGTCGCTGAGCCCCGTGCGGGTCGCCGAGAACGCCGCGCACCGCGTCGAGGAGTTCGACATCCGCGTGCGGTCCGTGCAGGACCCCGTGAGCACGCTGTCGGGCGGCAACCAGCAGAAGGTCGTCCTCGCGCGCGAGATGTCGCGCCCGCTGCGGCTGTTCGTCGCGTCGCAGCCGACGCGCGGCCTCGACGTCGGGTCGATCGAGTTCGTGCACAAGCGGATCGTCGCCGAGCGCGACAACGGCACCCCGGTCGTCATCGTCTCGACCGAGCTCGACGAGGTGCTCGCGCTCGCCGACCGCATCGCCGTCATGTACCGCGGGAAGGTCATCGGCATCGTCGAGGGCGGCCACACCGCCGACCGCGACGTGCTCGGCCTCATGATGGCGGGCGTGCCGCTCGAGCAGGCGCGCGAGCAGGCGGCCGGCCACCACACCGCGCTGTCCGAGGCCGACGCGGTCGCGGAGGCGGAGGACGCCACGCCCGACCCGGACGCCCCCGCGGCGCCCACGACGCACGAGGAGGGGCAGGCGTGAGCGCCACCGTCCAGGACGCGCCCGCACCGGCGCCCGCGCCCGAGCAGAAGCCCGAGCAGCAGCGTCCGAGCTACCTCCAGCAGGTGCTCGACTCGACCACGACGACCGTGGTCGTCGCGATCCTCATCGCGCTCGGCGTCGCCGCCGTGCTCGTCGTCGCCGCCGACGCGGCGTCGCAGCAGGCCCTCGGCTACGTGTTCGCCCGCCCGCAGGACTTCTTCTCGGCCGCGTGGGACGCGATCTACGGCACGTACTCCGCGCTGTTCCGCGGCGCGATCTTCGACTACCAGGCGACGGGCGCCCGCCAGATCCGGCCCATCACGGAGACGATGGTCTCGTCGGTGCCGCTGATCCTCGCGGGTCTCGGTCTGGGCATCGGCTTCCGGTCGGGCCTGTTCAACATCGGCGCCCAGGGCCAGGTGCTCGTCGGCGCGGCCGCGGCCGCCTACCTCGGGTTCTCGCTCGACCTGCCGGTCGTCGTGCACGTCGTCGTCGCGAGCCTCGGGGCGGTCGTCGCCGGTGCGATCTGGGCCGGCATCGCGGGCTTCCTCAAGGCCCGGACGGGGGCCAGCGAGGTCATCGTCACGATCATGCTCAACTCGATCGCGCTCTACCTCGTCTCCTACCTGCTGACGACGTCCATCCTGCGTCAGCCCGGCTCGACGCGGCCCATCACGGCGCCGGTCGGCGAGAACGCGGTCATGCCCCTGCTGCTCGGCCCGCAGTTCCGCCTGCACGCCGGGTTCCTGCTCGCGCTGCTCGCCGCGGTCGGCGTCTGGTGGCTCATGGAGCGCTCGACGATCGGCTTCCGGTTCCGCGCGGTCGGCGCCAACCAGGACGCGGCGCGCACCGCGGGCATCAAGGTGCAGCGCGTGTTCGTGCTCGTCATGCTCGTCGCCGGTGGCCTCGCGGGTCTCGGCGGGGCGATGCAGATCCTCGGCACGGACAAGACGTTCCAGGCGGGCTCGGCGGGGTCGATCGGCTTCGACGCGATCACCGTCGCGCTGCTCGGCCGCTCGCGCCCGCTCGGCACCGTGCTGGCCGCGCTGCTGTTCGGCGCGCTGCGTGCGGGCTCGCCGCTCATGCAGACCGCGGCCGGCACCCCGATCGACCTGGTGCTCGTCATCCAGGCCGTCATCGTCCTCCTCATCGCGGCGCCGCCGCTGGTCCGCGAGCTGTCGGTCATCCACTGGGCCGCCACGCTCTTCGGCTACGACAGGAAGAAGGCCGCGGCGTGAGCACCATGACCGCTCCCGACAAGCCGGAGTCGCTCGCGCCCGAGCCGGCGCGCACCGTGCAGGCGAAGGTCCGCTGGCGCGGGCCCGTCGTCGCGATCGTCCTGTCGGTCCTCAGCCTCGTGCTGTTCGGCCTGCTCACGAGCGCGGACGCGGAGACGACGTTCCGCATCGCCACGGGCGGCGACGCGATCAAGCTCGACGACATCGTCGTGCCGTCGCGGCTCACGGCGTCGCTGCTCTCGGCCGGTGCGCTCGTCCTCGCCGTCCTCGCGCTGCTGCGGGCCCGGGCCCGTCGCGCGGTCCCGGCCTGGATGTGGGTCGGCATCGGCGTGCTGATCTTCTTCGCGCTGCTCGTGTGGGTCATGGCCGGCAACGACAACGCGCTGCCGCTGACCCTCCTGCTGACGAACGCGCTCGGGCTGTCCGTGCCGCTGGTGTTCGGCGCCCTCGCGGGCCTCCTGTGCGAGCGCTCGGGCGTCATCAACATCGCGATCGAGGGGCAGCTGCTCGCGGGCGCGTTCCTCGCGGTCGTCGTCGCGTCGGTCACGGGCAACGCGTACGCGGGCCTGATCGCCGCGCCGATCGCGGGCGCGCTCGTCGGCGCGTGCCTCGCGCTGTTCGCCGTCCGGTACTGGGTCGACCAGATCATCGTCGGCGTCGTGCTCAACGTGCTCGTCATCGGCCTGACGAACTACCTGTTCTCGACGGTCCTCACCGCGAACCCGCAGACGCTCAACTCGCCGCCGCGCATGCCGACGATCGCGATCCCGCTGCTGTCGGACATCCCGATCCTCGGCCCGGTGCTCTTCATCCACCCGCTGACCGTGTACCTCATGTACATCGCGGTCGCGCTGCTCCAGGTGCTCGTGTTCCGGTCCCGCTGGGGCCTGCGCATGCGCGCCGTCGGCGAGCACCCCAAGGCCGCCGACACCGTCGGCATCAAGGTCAACCTCACGCGCGTGCGCTCGACGATCCTCGGGTCGGCGGTCGCGGGCCTCGGCGGTGCCGCGCTCGTCTCCGCGGGCCTCGCGTTCACCAAGGAGCTCACGTCCGGCAAGGGGTACATCGCGCTCGCCGCGATGATCCTGGGCCGCTGGAGCCCGAC
The DNA here is from genome assembly GCF_012396155.1 of Cellulomonas septica. GTDB lineage: Bacteria > Actinomycetota > Actinomycetes > Actinomycetales > Cellulomonadaceae > Cellulomonas > Cellulomonas septica. The sequence goes on from NZ_JAAXOY010000045.1 coordinate 6,354, forward strand.
CGGGGCGCTCGCCGCGTCCCTGTTCTTCGGCCTCGCGGACGCCCTGCGCCGCGTGCTCAACAACCTCGGGTCGCCGATCCCGAGCGACATCCTCGCGATGCTGCCCTACCTGGCCACGATCTTCGCCGTCGCCGGGCTCGTGGGACGCGTGCGGCCGCCGGCCGCGGAGGGTGTCCCGTACAAGAAGTGAGGCGGGCACCCGCCCGCCGGATGGAGAACCGCATGAGCACCCCCGCGCCCGAGATCGACTGGGACGCGCTGCGCGCCGCCGCGACGGAGGCGATGCACCGGGCCTACGTGCCCTACTCGAAGTTCCCGGTGGGCGTCGCGGCGCTCGTCGACGACGGCCGTGTCGTCGTCGGGTGCAACGTCGAGAACGCGTCGTACGGCCTCACGCTCTGCGCCGAGTGCGCGCTCGTCTCCGGGCTGCACGTCTCCGGCGGGGGACGGCTCGTCGCCTTCACGTGCGTCGACGGGCACGGGAACGTCCTCATGCCGTGCGGGCGCTGCCGGCAGCTGCTGTGGGAGCACGGCGGGGCGCGCCTGCTGGTCGAGACGGTGTCCGGCATCAAGCCGATGACCGAGGTGCTGCCGGACGCGTTCGGTCCGGACGACCTGGAAGCGCGGGCGTGACGTCCGCGGAACGCAACGCAGGAGAGGCCCGCACATGAGCACCACCGAGGCGTTCGACGCCGTCGACGTCATCGTCGCCAAGCGCGACGGACGGAGGCTGACCGACGCGCAGATCGACTGGGTCGTCGACGCGTACACGCGCGGCGTCGTCGCGGACGAGCAGATGTCGTCGCTCGCCATGGCGATCCTGCTCAACGGCATGGACCGTGCGGAGATCGCGCGCTGGACGGCCGCGATGATCGCGAGCGGCGAGCGGCTCGACTTCTCGTCGCTGTCGCGCCCGACCTCCGACAAGCACTCGACGGGCGGCGTGGGCGACAAGATCACGCTGCCGCTCGCCCCGCTGGTCGCGGTGTTCGACGTCGCGGTCCCGCAGCTGTCGGGCCGCGGACTCGGCCACACGGGCGGCACGCTCGACAAGCTCGAGTCGATCCCCGGCTGGCGCGCGGCGCTGTCCAACGAGGAGACGATGCAGCAGCTCGAGGACGTCGGCGCGGTGATCTGCCAGGCCGGCTCGGGCCTCGCGCCCGCCGACCGCAAGCTCTACGCGCTGCGCGACGTCACCGGCACCGTCGAGGCGATCCCGCTCATCGCGTCGTCGATCATGAGCAAGAAGATCGCCGAGGGCACGGGCTCGCTGGTCCTCGACGTCAAGGTCGGGTCGGGCGCGTTCATGAAGGACGAGACCCGCGCGCGCGAGCTCGCGCAGACCATGGTCGGGCTCGGCACGGACGCGGGCGTCACGACCGTCGCGCTGCTCACCGACATGTCGACGCCGCTGGGCCTCACCGCGGGCAACGCGCTCGAGGTCCGCGAGTCGCTCGAGGTCCTGGCGGGCGGCGGCCCGGCCGACGTCGTCGAGCTCACGATCGCGCTCGCGCGCGAGATGCTCGACGCCGCGGGACGCCCCGACGCCGACCCCGCCGCGGCCCTGGCCGACGGGCGCGCGATGGACGTCTGGCGCCGCATGATCCAGGCGCAGGGTGGCGACGCCGACGCACCGCTGCCCGTCGCACGCGAGACCGAGCAGGTCGTCGCCGAGACCGACGGGATCGTCACGACCGTCGACGCGTACGCCGTCGGGATCGCCGCGTGGCGGCTCGGCGCCGGTCGCGCCCGCAAGGAGGACCCGGTGCAGGCGGGCGCCGGCGTCGAGCTGCACGTGCGCCCCGGCGACGAGGTGCGCGCCGGGCAGCCGCTGCTCACGCTGCACACCGACACCCCCGAGCGGTTCGGCCGCGCGCGCGAGGCGCTCGACGGCGGGCTCGTCGTCGCTCCCGCGGGGACGCGCGTCGAGCCGCGCCCGCTCGTGATCGACCGCGTCACGGCCTGACCTCGGGTCGCCCCCGTCGACCGCATGGCGACGGGGGCGGCACCGGAGCACGATGGGGACGACCGCCGAGCGTGAGGGAGGACCGATGAGCACCGTCCCGGGCGACGACACGTGGCGTGACGCGGGCCTGGAGCCCGTGGCTCCGGAGACGCCGCTGCGGCTGACCGACGACGCGACCGACGACGCACCCGACCCCGAGGAGTACCAGCCCGGGTTCCCCCGGGCGGACCGCGACGGCCGGGCGGACGAGGCCGACGTGGTCGAGCAGGACACCGAGGTGCCGGCCGGCGACGACGAGCCGGGCGTCGCGGGGTGAGCGGCTGTCCCGGGCGTCGCCCCCGGCGGCGACGGCCTGACCTGGCACGTCGCGCGCGCGCCGGTACGGTGACCTCATGACGTCCCCCGACGCGCGCACCGCCGACGACGACGCGACGGCGACGCTCGTCGCCCTCGTCCCCGGGCTGCCGAAGATCCTGCTGCACGACCACCTCGACGGCGGGCTGCGGCCCGCGACGATCGTCGAGCTGGCCGCCGAGGCGGGCCACGAGCTGCCGACGACCGACCCCGAGGCGCTCGGGCGCTGGTTCGTCGAGTCGGCCGACTCAGGCAGCCTCGAGCGGTACCTCGAGACGTTCGAGCACACCGTCGCCGTCATGCAGACCGTCGACGGGCTGCGGCGCGTCGCGCGCGAGGCGGCGCTCGACCTGGCCGCGGACGGCGTCGTGTACGCCGAGTCCCGGTACGCGCCCGAGCAGCACCAGCGCGCCGGGCTGACCCTCGAGCAGGTCGTCGACGCGGTCCAGCAGGGCTTCGCCGAGGGGGTCGCCGAGGCGGCCGCGCAGGGCCGGACCATCCGCGTCGGCACGATCCTGTCGGCGATGCGCCAGGCCGACCGCGCGGACGAGGTCGCGGCGCTCGCGATCGCCCGCAGCGGCGACGGCGTCGTCGGCTTCGACATCGCCGGGCCCGAGGAGGGCTTCCCGCCGTCGCAGCACGCGTCCGCGTTCCGCGCGCTCGCCGAGGCGCACGTCCCCGCGACCGTGCACGCGGGGGAGGGGTCGGGTCTCGAGTCGGTGTCGCAGGCGCTGCACGTCGCACAGGCGTGCCGCCTCGGGCACGGCGCGCGCCTCGTCGAGGACATCACGACCGACGACCTCGGCGACCGGCTCGGACCGCTCGCGCAGTGGGTGCGCGACCGCCGCGTGCCGCTCGAGCTCTGCCCGTCGTCGAACCTCCAGACCGGCATCGCCGCGACGGTCGCCGAGCACCCCGTGACGCGCCTCAAGCGCCTCGGCTTCAAGGTGACCGTCAACACCGACAACCGTCTGCAGTCCGGCACCACGCTGTCCCGCGAGCTCACGCTGCTCGTGCAGGAGGCCGGCTGGACGCTCGACGACCTCCAGGACGTGGCCGTGACCGCGGCCGCCTACGCGTTCGCCCACCACGACGACCGCGACGCACTCATCGACACCGTGATCCGGCCGGCCTACGCGGCTGCCCGGGGAGGAAGGCACCGCGCATGACCACCACGCACGACGCCGCCGGGCTGGCCCGGCTCGTCGACCACACGCTCCTCAAGCCGGAGGCGACCGTCGCCGACGTGCAGGCCCTGGTCGAGGAGGCCGCCCGGCTCGGGGTGTACTCGATCTGCATCTCGCCGTCGTTCCTGCCGGTCGACACCTCCGCGGCGCCCGGGCTGCACGTCGCGACCGTGTGCGGGTTCCCGTCGGGCAAGCACCACAGCGACGTCAAGGCTGCCGAGGCCGCACGCTCGGTGCGGGACGGCGCCGACGAGGTCGACATGGTGATCGACGTGGGCGCGGCGCGCGAGGGTCGGTACGACGCCGTCGAGGCCGACATCGCGGCGGTCCGTGCCGCGACGCCCGGCGACGTCGTGCTCAAGGTCATCATCGAGTCCGCCGCGCTGACCGACGACCAGATCGTCGCCGTGTGCCAGGCCGCCGAGCGGGCCGGCGCCGACTTCGTGAAGACGTCGACGGGCTTCCACCCGGCGGGCGGCGCGACCGTGCACGCGGTGGCCCTCATGGCGCAGACCGTCGGCGGGCGCCTCGGCGTCAAGGCGTCGGGCGGCATCCGCACGGCCGCCGACGCCGTCGCGATGGTCGACGCGGGCGCCACGCGCCTGGGCCTGTCCGGCACCGCCGCGGTGGGCGACCGTCTCGGCCATGCGGCGGCCGGCGACGGCCGTCATGTTGGCGACGACGACGGGGATGGTGGTGCCGGTGCCGTCGACGGGCGTGAGGTCGACGTCGAAGCGGGAGGTGACCTCGGAACG
>NZ_JAAXOY010000450.1 GCF_012396155.1 Cellulomonas septica
CGCCGCGCGGGACACGTCGAGCCGCTGCCGTGCGAGCGCCCACTGCGTGAGGTGCACGTGCGCGTCCCACAGACCGGGCAGGACGTGGCGGCCGTCGAGCTCGACGACCTCGGCTCGCGGGCCGGCGGCATCGAGCAGGTCGGGCCCGAGCGCGGCGATGCGGCCGTCGCGGAGCAGGACGTCCACCGGGCCCGTATGCCCGACGCGCCGCGCCGCGCGCAGCAGCAGTGGGTGATTTGTCGCGATTGTCATGTCGTCCGCGTCGACCCCGCCGCTACCGTCGTCATGTGAGCACCGTAGGGGGCGGCATGGATCACGCAGGGTACGACCCGTTCTTCCTCGGCCCTCCGTTGCCGCTGCCGGTGACGCCGCGGCCCACGGAGGACCTCCCGTCGACGCACTTCACCGTGCAGTTCGACCCGCAGCACAAGCTCGCCGCGGCCACGGCCGTCAACATCGACGGCGGCCGGCTGCTCGACCTGCCGCGCAACGACAGGTGGGAGCTCGACCCGCGCGTGCCGGCCGACCGGCAGGCCGGGCCCGACGTCTACCGGAACAACCGCCTCGACCGCGGGCACCTGGTCCGCCGCGCCGACCCCGTCTGGGGTGCGCCGGACGTCGCGCAGCAGGCCAACGTCGACACGTTCCGCTACACGAACGCGGCGCCGCAGGTCGACGACTTCAACCAGGGCAAGCAGCTGTGGGTCGGCCTCGAGGACCACGTGCTCGAGTACGCCGAGACGTGGCGGCAGCGGGTCAGCGTGTTCACCGGTCCCGTGCTGCGCGACGACGACCCCGTCTACCGGGGAGTCGGCGTGCCGCGGCACTTCTGGAAGGTCGCCGTGTGGGCGACGCCCGACCCCGACGCGCCGTCCGCGGGCGTCCCCGACGACAAGGCACCGAAGCTCAGGCTCGCGTCGGCGGGGTTCCTCGTGGACCAGTCGCCGCTGCTCGGCGGGCTCGACCTCGACGAGGCGCAGCGCGCGGCGCGGGACGTCGACGCTCCCCCGCCGCTCGGGCCGTTCCGCACGTTCCAGGTGCCGGTGTCGACGATCGAGGAGCTCACCGGGCTCGACCTCGGACCGGCCGTGGAGGCCGACGTCCTGCCGCCGACGCGTGCGCTGGGCGAGAAGGCGTGGGTCACGCTGACGGAGGCGTCGGACATCGTCGTCTGACGCGGGACCCGACGCCGGCCCCATGCCCTCAGAGGCGTGAGGCAGCCCCGCGCAACGGCACGACCATGGGCGTCCCCGTCTCGGGGTCCGGCACGACGCGGCACGCGAGCCCGAACACCTCGCGCACCCGCTCGGCGGTCACCACCTCGGCGGGCGGACCCTCCGCGACGACGCGCCCGTCCCGCATCGCGACGAGGTGCGTCGCGTACCGCGCGGCCTGGTTGAGGTCGTGCAGGACCGCGACGAGCGTGCGCCCCTCCTCGTGCAGGCGCGCGCACAGGTCCATGACCTCGACCTGGTGCGCGATGTCGAGATAGGTCGTCGGCTCGTCGAGCAGCAGCAGGTCGGTCTCCTGCGCGAGCGCCATCGCGAGCCACACGCGCTGCCGCTGGCCGCCGGACAGGTCGGACACGTAGCGGTCGCGCAGGTCGGCGACCTCGGTCGCGTCGAGCGCGGCGGCGACGGCACGGGCGTCGGCGGGCGACCACTGCCGCAGGATGCCCTGGTGCGGGTACCGGCCGCGCGCGACGAGGTCGCCGACCGTGATCGCCTCGGGCGCGACGGGGCTCTGCGGGAGCAGCGCGAGGCGGCGGGCGACGTCCTTGCCGCGCATCTTCTCGACCGGCTGGCCCTCGAGCAGCACCTCGCCGGTGCGCGGCTTGAGGGTGCGGGCGAGCGCGCGCAGCAGCGTCGACTTGCCGCAGCCGTTGGGGCCGATGATGACGGTGAACGACGCGCGCGGGATCGCGACGGACAGATCACGGGCGACGACGAGCTGGTCGTAGGCGAGCGTGAGGTCGCGCGCCTCCAGCGGCGACGCGGCGGCCGCGGTGCTGCCGTCGCCGGACGCTCCGGGAGCAGGTGCGGGGTGGGTGGTGCTCATGCGGCGCTCCTCCTCCACTCGCGCACCAGCAGGAACGCGAGGTAGACGCCGCCGAGGGCGGCCGTGACGACACCGACGGGGAACTGCTGCCCCGGGACGGCGTACTGCGCGATCAGGTCGGCGACGACGAGCACGGCCGCGCCGGTGCACGCCGCGGCGGCGATCCCGGGGCCGGTCGAGTGGGTCAGCCGACGCGTGATCTGCGGGGCGGTGAGCGCGACGAACGCGATCGGCCCGCACACGCTGACGGCGGCCCCGGTCGCGAGGACGCCCACGACGACGGCCGCGGTGCGGACGGTCGACGGCCGGACGCCGACGGCCGTGGCGGCCTCGTCACCCATCTCGACGACCTGGAGGGCGCGGGTCAGGACGAGCGCGAGCGGGAGGAGGACGAGCAGCGCGCCGGCGACGACGGCCGCGTCGGTCCACGTCCGCGCGAGCAGCGACCCGTTGATCCAGATCGCGACCTCCTGCGCGTCCTCCCGGTTGCCGCGCGCGAGCGCGAGCTGGACGAACGCGAGCGCCATCGCGCCGACGGCGATCCCGGTGACGACCATGCGGTGGGGTGCGGCGAACCCGCGCCCGGTGCCGAGCCAGACGGCGACGACCGCGACGACCGCGCCGATGACAGCACCGATCGGCACGGGGACGACGCCCGGCCAGACGAGCGCGGCGGCGACGGCCCCCGCCGCGGCGCCGGACCCGAGGCCGATGACGTCGGGGCTCCCGAGCGGGTTGCGCGTGACGGACTGGAACAGCGCACCCGCGACGGCGAACGCGGCACCGGCGGCCGCGGCGACGGCGAGCCGCGGGAGCGCCTTGGTGAACAGCGCCCACTCCTGGATCCTCGAGCCGTTCCCGGCGAGCACGGTCGGCAGCTCCGCCAGCGGGATGCCGAGCCGCCCGGCGCTGACGGTCACGAGCGCGCCGACGACCGCGACGACGAGCGCGGCGACGCCGACGACGACCGG
>NZ_JAAXOY010000451.1 GCF_012396155.1 Cellulomonas septica
CACGCCTCCGGCGTCTCCGGGTCCGTCGCGGAGCCGCGAGCGAGCGTCGGCGGGCCGGGGCGAGAGGGCGTCGTCGAGCGGAGCGGTCCACGGCGTCGAACGAAGCGCGCCTCGGCGGTTCCGGCCGTGACGGGCTCGGCTAGCGCGGCAGCGTGAGGATCTCCGCGCCGTCGTCGGTGATCGCGACGGTGTGCTCGGAGTGCGCGGTGCGGCACCCGGTCGCGCTGCGCAGCGTCCAGCCGTCGGGGTCGGTGACGATCTCGTCGGTGTCGGCCATGACCCACGGCTCGAGCGCGAGCAGCAGGCCGGGGCGCAGCGTGTACCCGCGGCCGGGCCGGCCGGTGTTCGGGACGTGGGGGTCCTGGTGCATGGTCGTCCCGACGCCGTGCCCGCCGAACTCGGTGTTGACGGGGTAGCCCGCGCCGGTGAGGACGCTGCCGATCGCGTGCGAGACGTCGCCGAGCCGGACGCCGGGCCCGACGGCGGCGATCGCGGCGGCGAGCGCCCGCTCGGTCGCGTCGACGAGCGCGAGGTCCTCGGCCCGGTCCGCGCCCCCGACGACGAAGCTGATCGCCGAGTCGGCGACCACTCCCCCGAGCGACACCGCGAGGTCGAGCGTGAGCAGGTCGCCGTCCGCGAGCGCGTAGTCGTGCGGGAGCCCGTGCAGGACGGCGTCGTTGACGGACGTGCAGATGTAGTGGCCGAACGGGCCGCGCCCGAAGGACGGCGCGTAGTCCACGTAGCAGGACTCGGCGCCGGCGTCGGAGATCATGCGCTGGGCCCAGCGGTCGATGTCGAGCAGGTTGGTGCCGACGGTCGCGCGTCCGCGGAGCGTGTGCAGGATCTCGGCGACGAGCGCGCCGGTGTCGCGGGCGCGCCGCACCTCGGTGGGCGTCAGGATCTCGATCATCGGGCCACGCCTTCCGCGGTACGGATAACTATCCCGGCCATACTATCCCGGTATTAGTATCGGTCGCATGGTCCGGTTGCCGCTGACGCCCGACGAGGTCGCCCGAGGACAGCGCCTCGGCGCGCTGCTGCGGCGCGCGCGTGCCGACAGGTCGATCCTCACCGTCGCGCTCGACGCCGGCATCTCCCCCGAGACGCTGCGCAAGATCGAGTCCGGCCGCGTCGCCACCCCCGCCTTCCCGACGATCGCCGCGATCGCCGAGGTCCTCGGCCTCTCGCTCGACGCGGTGTGGGACGCGGTCAAGGACCCGGCCGACGCCCTCGACGGCACCTCCGTCGACGGCGGCGCGCGCCTCGCCTCGTAGCCCGGCCGCCACGCCCGACCACAGCGCTCCCGGCGGCGGCGCCGCATCGCGCTCCCGCCACCCTCGTCCGTCCGCCGGCCTCGCGGCGCCGCTCCCGCGGCCGCGCCGTCTCACCGCCCCATCACCCCCCTCGGAGCCCCTGCCCCGTGATCTCCACCCTGCTCGTCGCCCACCCGTGGTTCGGCCCGACGGTGCTCGCCGTCCTGGTCGTCGTCGGCCCGCTGCTCGGCTGGTGGCTCCTCGGACGCCCGCCCCGGCTCTCGTGGGTCCTGTGCGCGCTCTCGCTCGTGCCCGTCGTGCTCCTCACGCTCGTCCCGACGGAGCGCGAGGTGTTCGACCGCTGCGCGGTCGGCTGGGTGCTCCCGACGTTCGGCCGGGTCGAGCTCCTCGCCAACGTCCTGCTGTTCGTCCCGCCCGTGCTGCTCGCGTCCGTCGCTACCCGTCGTCCGCTGCTCGCGCTGCTCGGCGGCGTCGTCGCGTCGGCGGGCATCGAGGCCGTGCAGGCGCTGCTGCCGGTCCTCGGCCGCTCGTGCGACACGAACGACTGGCTCTCGAACGCGCTCGGCGCCGCTCTGGGTGCGGCGCTCGCCGCGGTCGCGCTGGTTCTCGCACGACGGACGGCGCGACGGGCCGACGAGGCGGAGCCGACGGTCGACGCCCTGCCCTGAGCAGGACCCGACGGCCACGGGACCCGAAGGTCGGCACCGACCTCTGGGCAGCGGATCACGGACGATCCGCGCGCTTCGGCTGTCCGGACGGCGTCGACCCCGCAGACCGTGTGCACGCAAGGGATGTCGACCGCCCTCGCCGGAGCACCTCGTCGGCCGCGTCCGACGCCGGAGTACGGTGCACTCGTGAGCACCGGGCTGCTCGACCGCGACCGCGAGCTGGCCACGCTGACCCGGCACCTCACCTCGATCCGGGCCGGTGCGGGCCGGGTGGTCGTCGTCGAGGGTCCGGCCGGGATCGGCAAGTCCAGCCTGCTGGCGGCCGCCACCCGGGCCGCCGCGGCGGACGGCTTCGTGACGTGCTCGGCGCGCGGCGGGCCGCTCGAGTGCGACGCGGTCTGGGGCATCGCCCGCCAGCTCTTCGAGCCGGTCCGCCGGCGCGACGACTGGGCGGACCTGACGACGGGCGCGGCGGCACTGGCCGGTCCTGCGCTCGCGCTGGCCGCACCCGAGCCCGCGCCCGGCGGTGACGCGATGCACGCGGCGGTGCACGGGCTGGTCTGGCTCGCCAGCAACCTCGCCGAGCGCCAGCCGGTGCTCCTCGTGGTCGACGACGCCCACTGGGCGGACGCGTCGTCCCTGCGCTGGCTCGCCACGCTGTCGCGTCGGCTCGTCGACGTCCCGGTCGGGGTGCTGTGCGCGGTCCGCTCCGGGGAGCCGGCCCCGTCCGCCGACCTCCTGGCCGAGCTCCTGGCCGCGGCGCCCGACCCGACCGTACGGCTCGGTCCCCTGGGACTCGCCGCCGTGGAGGACATCGTCGTCGGCTCGCTGCCGGGGGCCGAGCAGGCGTTCGTCGAGGCCTGCCACGCCGCGAGCGCCGGCAACCCGTTCCTGCTGGGCGTGCTGGTCGCCCAGGTGCAGGCCGAGGGCATCGCCCCGACGCGGGCGTCGGCGGCACGGCTCGACCAGGTCGGGGCCGACCAGGCGGCACGGAGCGTCGTCCGGCAGCTCGGGCGCCTGCCTGCCGGCGCCGACCGGCTG
>NZ_JAAXOY010000452.1 GCF_012396155.1 Cellulomonas septica
CAGGTCCGCGACGGGCACGACGCCCGCGTGCCGCCCGCGACGTGCACGCGCCCGGTCGACGAGCGTGCCCAGCGCCTCGTGCAGCGCCGCGCGCTGCGCCTCCGCGACCCGGTGCCGCTCGTCGGCCAGCAGGTGGTCGCTGAAGTCGCAGCGGTCGTGCGACAGGTCGCCCAGCTGACGCATGAGGACGCCCGACGCGAGCGCGATGCGCTGCAGCGCCTGCGCGCACCGCTCGAGCTCCTCCTGGTCGTCCGTGTCGGTCAGCTGGACGTGCGACAGCCACTCGGCCAGCGTGCCGAGCGCCGCGGCGTCGTCGACCCGCGCAGGGCGGTGGACCCACGGGACGGTGGTGTTCGACATGGCGTCATTGTGCGCCGCACGCGGCGGCCCGGGCGGGTGAGAAACGTCGACATGCAGGACCTGCGTCGCAGGTCGTACGGCAACCGGGTGACGGCCGCTGGGCCGTCCGGTCGACGGCCGTCCGGGGAAGCGCTCGCCCACCCCGTCGCAGCATCCGACGCGGGTGGACCGGTCGTTCGACGGTCCCCCGGGTCAGCGCGCCCGCTCGACCCGCGCCGCGTCCCACACCGGCTCGGGGGTCTCCACGACCGACCCGTCGGAGGCGAACACGAGGAACCGGTCGAACGTCCGCGTGAACCACCGGTCGTGCGTCACCGCGAGCACCGTGCCCTCGAACGCCGCGAGCCCGGCCTCGAGCGCCTCCGCCGAGTGCAGGTCGAGGTTGTCCGTCGGCTCGTCGAGCAGCAGCAGCGTCGCGCCGCCCAGCTCGAGGAGCAGGATCTGGAGCCGCGCCTGCTGGCCGCCCGACAACGTCTCGTAGGCCTGCTCGGCCTGGTCGACGAGCTCGTACCGGTCGAGCGCACGGCTCGCCTGCTCGCGCCCGAGCCCCGCCCGGTGGGCGTCGCCCCGGTGCAGGATCTCGAGCAGCGTCCGGCCGACCAGCTCGGGGTGCGCGTGGTTCTGCGCGAACCACCCCGGCCGCACGCGCGACCCCAGCACGACCGACCCGGTGTGCCGCACGGGCGCGACCGCCGTCTCCCCCGCCGGCTCGTGCTCGGGCCCCGGGTCCGAGCCGCCCGCCGCGAGCAGCCGCAGGAAGTGCGACTTGCCCGACCCGTTCGACCCGAGGACCGCGACGCGCTCGCCGAACCACACCTCGAGGTCGAACGGCTTCATCAGGCCCGTGAGCTCGAGGCCGGTCGCGACCACCGCGCGCTTCGCCGTCCGACCACCGCGCAGGCGCACTCGCACCGACTGCTCGCGCACCTTCACCATCGGCGGACCGGCCTCCTCGAACTTGCGCAGCCGCGTCTGCGCCGCCTGGTACCGCGACGCGAGCCCGTCGTTGAACGCCGCCTTCGTCTTGAGCGTCAGCACGAGCTCGCGCAGCTTCGCGTGCTCCTCCTCCCAGCGCCGCATGAGCTCCTCGAGCCGCGAGCGCCGGTCCTCGCGCGCCTGGTGGTACGTCGAGAAGCCCCCGCCGTGCACCCACACCGACGCCCCCACCGCGGTCGGCTCGAGCGTCGCGACGTGCGTCGCCACGCGGGCCAGGAGCTCGCGGTCGTGGCTCACGAGCAGCACCGACTTCGACGACGCGACGAGCCGGTCCTCGAGCCACCTCTTCGTCGGGACGTCGAGCGCGTTGTCCGGCTCGTCGAGCAGCAGCACGTCGTCCGGGCCGCGCAGCAGCGCCTCCAGCACCAGGCGCTTCTGCTCGCCGCCCGACAGCGTCCGCACCTCCCGGTGCTGCGCGCGCTCGAACGGCACCGACAGGACCGCGGCCGTCACGCGGTCCCAGCCCGCCTCGGCCTCGTACCCGCCCACGTCCGCCCAGTCCACGAGGGCCTGCGCGTACCGCATCTGCGCGGGCTCGTCGTCGACCTCCATGATCCCCAGCTCCGCCGCGGACAGCTCGACCGCCGCGTCCCGCACGGCCGCGGGCGCGAGCGACGCGAGCAGGTCGCGCACCGAGCGGTCGTCGTCGATCCGCCCGACGTCCTGCCGCATGACACCCAGGCCGCCGCTGCGCTGCACCGAACCCGCGTGCGGCTGCTCGTCGCCCGCGACGATCCGCAGCAGCGTCGACTTGCCGACCCCGTTCGGACCGACGAGCGCGACGCGCGCGCCCTCCCCCACGCGGAACGTCACGTCGTCGAGGAGCGGACGGCCGTCCGGGAGGACGTAGCCGATGCCGCCGATGTCGAGATGACCCATGCCGCACAGTCTGACCGGCCCGCGCACCGTGGCCGAACCTCATTGCGCCGCCGTCCCCTGGCGGAGCGTCGCGGCCGGTGCGAGGGTCGGAGCATGAGCGACGAGACACCTGCCACCCGGACCGATGCCGCACTCGGCAGCGAGGGCGACACCGACCAGCTCCCCGGCGAGGACACCCTCGTCGAGCGGGGAGTCGACGACCACCTCGACGAGGGCTACACGCCCCCCGAGCGCGACCGCCCCCGCACGACCCACTACGGGGAGACGCACTGGGAGGAGGAGCACCGCGAGACCATCGACCAGCGCATCGAGCAGGAGGAGCCCGAGGTCTGGGAGCAGCGCCCGCGCGTCACGGGCGACCGTGAGGAGCTCCGCGCCGGCCGGCTCGTCGCGGACGACGACGCCGTCGAGTCCGGGGTGAACGACACCTTCGCCGTCGACGCCGGTGTCTCCGGCGGTGCCGCGAGCGCCGAGGAGGCCGCCGTCCACCTCATCGAGGAGGAGTACGTCGACGACCGGTACTACCAGGACGGCGAGGACGAGCGTCCCTGACGTCCACCCGCGCGACCCGCCGGCGGTGCCTCAGCAGCACCCCGGCGTCGCGTCGACGTCGTGCGCCTCGCGACGCGCGCGGGTCTGCACCGCGCGCGCCGCGAGCGCGTCGTCCGGCGGATAGCCGACCTCCTCGAGCGTGAGGCCGTGCGCCGCGACGACGGCCGCACCCGCGTCCCGACTGCGCCCGGCCAGCAGCTCCGCGGCCCAGCCCACCGGGCGGCGCCCCTCCCCCACGG